>CANNRA010000111.1 GCA_947507735.1 Actinomycetota bacterium | reverse complement strand
GGTGGCCTGAGCCGCGCGCTCGGCCTCGATGCGGGCCGCCTCCTCGGCGGTGAGGCGCATCGAAACGGTGCCCGGAGCGACGGCCGGGTCTGCGGGCGGAGTGTCGCTGGTCGGCACGGTACTAAGGGTAGGTCAACCCGGCCCCGTCGCGGCCGATTACCCGGCCAGCGTGGCATCACGGCGTCCCCGTCTGCCGGTCATTCTGGCCCTGTTGGGTCTCGTTGGCCTGCTCGCCAGCGGGGTCGCGGTGGCCGGGTTCAACACCGCGAACGTGAACGGCTTCTCGGTCGCCAGCGACCGCATCTTCCCCGGCCAGCGCACGACGTCGGCGTGGTCGATGATCGACAGCGGGGACGGCTCGGTCGGTGACGTCTCCTCCTCGACCTCGTTCGCCGAAGGCACCACGTACACGACCGGCAACTGGAGCAGCTCGTTCTCGGGCACCCGCTACTTCGAGGTCGTCTACGCGGCACCCCTGGCCGGCGGCATCTCGACGAGCAGCGTCACGTTCAACTTCGACTTCGCGGCGAGCAACGCCGCCGACACCGCCTGCTACTACATCGAGGTCTACCGCGAGGCCGCCGGCACGCTGATCGGCGCCCATGGCAGCAGCGGCTCGCCCGTCGCGTGCGTCACGGGGACGACGCCCGGCCACACGAGCGTCTCGCTGAGCGAGGTGACGACCAGCGATCAGGCCGACGACCTGCGCGTGCGCGTCTACGCAAAGAACAGCGGCAACCGTGCCCTCCTGATCGACCTGGCGACGGTGACAGGGAGCTCGTACTCGACCTTCACGCTCTACAACCTGCTCGTCCGTGACCGGTCGACCGGAACGCAGACCACCACTGCCGGCGGCATTGTCACCGCCGGAGACGGCCTCGTGCTGACGTCCACCTCGTGGTCGAACGCCTTTGCCGCCGGCCGCTACTTCTCGTTGAGCTTGCCCGACTGGGTGCCGACGAGCGCGACGCTCTCCGCGGTGGACTTCCAGCTGAAGTACCGCTCCGGCACGAACGGCGCGAACGCCTGCTGGTACTTCGAGGTCTACGACTACCTGAACGCCCTGATCGGCACGCACGGCTCGTCGGGCTCGCCGATCTCGTGCAACTCGAGCAGCTCGACGTTCGTCACCGACACGGTGAGCCTGCCGGAGATCGACACCGCGATCGAGGCGAACTCGGTGCTGATCAAGCTGTACTTCAAGTCGTCGGGCTCGTCGACCGTGGTCTTCGACAACGCGCTGCTGCGCGTGACCTACGCGCTGGGCACAGGGAGCGGCTGTGCGAGCCCGGGCGACCAGACGATCGACGCCGTGGCCGACACCTATGTCGACCAGGCAAACGCGAGCAACAACTTCGGCAACAACACGACGGCGTCGGTGCAGAGCCGTAGCGGCTCGCGCAACCGGCGCATGCTGATCACGTTCCCCCTGCCCGCCGTCCCGACCGGCTGCAGCGTGACCGCCGCGACCCTGCGCGTCAACGCGTCGGCGGCGAGCGCAGCGCGGACGCTGGAGGCGGCCCAGGTCTCCTCGTCGTGGTCGGAGAAGACGGTGACCTGGAACACGAAGCCGACGACGACCGGCAGCGCCGCGACGACAAGCAACGGCACCGGCTACCGATCCTGGACAGTGACGTCGCTCGTGCAGGCGATGCTCTCGAGCGCGAACTACGGCTTCCAGATCAAGGATCAGACCGAGGACGCGGGCGGCGCGGGCTTCGCCCAGACCTACCGCACCACCGAGAGCCTCGTCTCGATCCCGCAAGCTCGACATCACCTTCGGCTAGGCGGCAGGCGCCTTCTTCTTCGCGGCAGCGCGCTTCTTCTTCGCCGGCGTTGCTCCGCCGTCGCCGACGAGCAGGGTTGCCGCCCCCACGGCCCCGGCCGCCGTGCGCGTCGCCAGCAGCTCGCGCAGGAAGTGCCCCGTGTACGAGCCCTCGGTCGCTGCGATCTGCTCGGGCGTGCCGACCGCGACGATCTCGCCGCCGCCGTCGCCGCCTTCTGGCCCGAGGTCGATCACCCAGTCGGCCTGCTTGACGACGTCGAGGTTGTGCTCGATTACGAGCACGGTGTTGCCGGCATCGACCAGCCGCTGCAGCACCTCGAGCAGCTTCTCGATGTCGGCGAAGTGCAGGCCGGTGGTCGGCTCATCCAGGATGTACAGGGTGCGGCCCGTCGCCACCTTCGAGAGCTCGGCCGAGAGCTTGACGCGCTGCGCCTCGCCCCCGGAGAGCGTCGTCGCCGGCTGGCCGAGCTTCACGTACTCGAGCCCGACGTCGTTGAGCGTCTGCAGCCTTCGCCGCAGCTTCGGGATCTTGGCGAAGAAGGCGAGCGCGTCCTCGATCGACAGCTCGAGCACGTCGGCGATCGACTTGCCCTTGAAACGCACCTCGAGCGTCTCGCGGTTGTAGCGCCGGCCGTTGCACGCCTCGCACGGAACGTAGACGTCAGGCAGGAAGTGCATCTCGATCTTGATCTGGCCGTCGCCCTTGCACGTCTCGCAGCGGCCGCCGCGCACGTTGAAGGAGAAGCGCCCGGCCTTGTAGCCGCGGGCCTTCGCCTCGGGCGTCAGGCAGTAGAGCTCGCGGATGTGGTCGAAGAGCTTCGTGTAGGTCGCCGGATTGGAGCGCGGCGTGCGGCCGATCGGCGACTGGTCGATGTCGATGACCTTGTCGAAGGCGTCGATGCCGTCCACGCCGTCATGCTCACCAGGCTTGATGCGGAGCTTCTGCAGCCGCGCGGCGAGCGTCTTGTAGACGATCTCGTTGACGAGCGTGGACTTGCCCGACCCTGACACGCCAGAGACGACGACGAACTTCCCGACGGGAATGTCAACGTCGATGCCCTTGAGGTTGTGCATCCGTGCGCCGCGCACCGCGAGCACGCCATTGTCGGCGGTGCGCCGCTCCGGCACCTTGATCGCCCGGACGCCCGAGAGGAACTGCCCGGTGACCGACGCGGGGTTCGCCATGATCGCGGCGGCTGGCCCCTCGGCGACGACACGGCCACCGTGCTCGCCGGCGCCAGGCCCCATGTCGACGACCCAGTCGGCGGTGCGCATCATCTGCTCGTCGTGCTCGACGACGAGCACCGTGTTGCCGAGCGCTCTGAGCCGCTCCAGCGTGCCGAGCAGCTTGTCGTTGTCGCGCTGGTGGAGGCCGATCGATGGCTCGTCCAGGATGTAGAGCACGCCGACCAGCTGCGAGCCGATCTGCGTCGCCAGGCGGAGCCGCTGCGCCTCGCCACCGGAGAGCGTCGCCGCTGCGCGGTCGAGCGACAGGTAGCCGACCCCGACATCGTCGAGGAACGTCAGCCGCTGGCGGATCTCCTTGAGGATGCGCGCGCCGATCAGCGCCTCGCTCTCGCTCAGCTGCAGCACGTCCACGAAGCGCAGCGCCTTGCTCACCGACAGCAACGTGAAAGCGTGGATGTTGAGCTCGCCAACCGTGACCGCGAGCACCTCGGGCTTGAGGCGTGCCCCGTTGCACGCCGGGCACGGACGGAACGACATGTACTCCTCGATCCGCTCGCGCATCTGCGCCGAGTCGGTCTCCTTGTAGCGCCGCTCCAGGTTCGGGACGATGCCCTCGAAGTTGGTCATGTAGGCGCGCCGGCGGCCCATCCGGTTGCGGTACTGGACGTAGAGCTTCTCGGTGCCCGTGCCCTGCAGGAAGAGGTTGCGCTGCTTCTCGGGCAGGTCTTCCCAGGGGATGGTCAGGTCGATCTCGTAGCGATCGGCAATCGCCTGGAAGATCGCCTCGTAGTAGGTCGAGAAGCCGATCGCCCAGGGCACGAGCGCGCCGTCGGCGATCGAGACGGCGGGATCGGGGACGAGCAGGTCGGGGTCGATCTCCTGCTGGGCGCCGAGACCGGTGCAGCGCTGGCAGGCGCCGTGCGGTGAGTTGAACGAGAAGATGCGCGGCTCGAGCTCGGGCAGCGACACGCCGTGCTCGGGGCAGGCGAAGTTCTCGGAGAAGGTCAGCGGCTCGCCACCGAGCACGTCGATCACGACGAGGCCCTGGGCGAGCGCTGCCGCCGTCTCGATCGACTGCGCGAGGCGCGTGCGCAGGTCGTCCTTCATCACGAGCCGGTCGACGACGACCTCGATCGTGTGCTTGAACTTCTTGTCGAGGACGATCTCCTCCTCGAGCAGCTTCGTCTCGCCGTCAACCTTCACACGCGTGAAGCCCTCGGCCCGCAGATGCTCGAGCTCGTCGCGATGCTCGCCCTTGCGGTCGCGCACGACGGGGCCGTTCACCGTGAACTTGGTGCCCTCGGCCAGGCGCAGCACCTGGTCGACGATCTGCTCGATCGACTGCCCGGCGATCGGCCGGTCGCAGATCGGGCAGTGCGGCTTGCCGACGCGGGCGTAGAGCAGGCGGAGGTAGTCGTAGATCTCGGTGACCGTGGCGACCGTCGAGCGCGGGTTACGCGAGGTCGTCTTCTGGTCGATCGAGATCGCCGGGGAGAGCCCGTCGATCGAGTCGACGTCGGGCTTCTCCATCAGCTGCAGGAACTGGCGCGCGTACGCAGAGAGCGACTCGACGTAGCGGCGCTGCCCCTCGGCGTAGATCGTGTCGAAGGCGAGCGACGACTTCCCGGAGCCGGAGAGGCCGGTGATGCACACGAGCGCGTCCCGGGGGATGCGCACGGTGATGTCTTTCAGATTGTGTTCACGGGCGCCGTGGACGACGAGCTCGTTCGTCATGGAGGGCAGTCTAGCTATCGAACACGTGTTCGTGAATTGGCAATTTCGGACAGGCCTGAACGGTTGAGGAGTCGTTAAGCACGGGCGAGATCGCGGCAGGGAAACGCCCGCGCTCGCCGATCCGACGGTACCGTCGGTGGAGGTGACCGACGACAAGCCGATCAGGAAGAGGCCCATGCAGCTGCTTCTCCTCGAACGACACCGCCTCGGCCCGCGCGTTCACGTGCTGGGCCGGCGCATCCACGAGTGGCATCTCGGTGTCGCCGTGATCGCGCTCGCTGTCGCGGGCCGCGCCTTCGGCCTCTGGCACGAGGGGCTGCCGACCGGCGCCATCGCCGCCCTCGGTGCCTACCTCGTCGTCAAGGACTGGCACGACCTCGTGCCGAGCCATCGCGACACGGCAGCGTGGACGCTCGGCATCCACAAGCGCCTGCACGCGCTGCGCGCACGCCGCCGCGGCGACTGGCTGCCCCCGATCGCTGGCCTCGTCGTCGGCAGCGCCGGCGTCGTCAACCTCGTCTCGGCCCTCAAGCCCACCTTCGGCTGGCGCGGCCACCTGCTGCTGAACGCGAAGGGCCTCCGCGCGGTGCCAGAGTTCGACGCGCTCGCCCTGCCCGCCAGCGTCGTCCTGCTCGCCGCAGCGATCTACCTGGCCAAGCGCCGCCGTCGCGCCTACCGCGTGGCGCTGGTGCTGCTGCTCGCGCTCGGCGCCTTCGACCTCCTGAAGGGGATCGACCTCGTGGAGGCGTTGCTCAGCTGGGCAGTCGCGGCCGTGCTCTGGTCGTGCCGCGAGGCGTTCGTCGTGCGCCATGCGCCGCTGAGCCTGCGCGCCGCCGTGTGGCGCGTGCCGTTGCTCGGCGCCACCGCGGTGGGCCTGGCAGCCCTCGTCGCAGCCGTCAGCTCACCTGCGCGGGCGAGCCTGCACGACGTCATGCGCGAGACGCTCGCGCTGATGACCTGGACGCAGGGGCCGATCGCCTTCCACGACGAGGCGCGCTTCGTGCCGATCGGCATCGGCATCGTCAGCGTCGGCACGCTGCTGGCTGCCGCCTGGGTGGTGTTCCGGCCGCTCGCCGCATCGCACGCGCTGCCCGACGCTGCGGTACGCCGCGCCGCCGCCCGCCTCGTGCGCGCCCACGGCACCGACACTCTGGCCAGCTTCAAGCTGCGCCGCGACAAGCGCTACCTCTTCTCCCCCGACGGCCGCGCCCTGGTCGGCTACCGCGTCGAGAACCGCGTGCTGCTCGTCTCGGGCGATCCGGTGGGCGCTGCCGATGCCGTGCCCGAGGCCGTGCGTGCCACCGCCGCCTTCGCCGAGTCCCGCGGCCTGCACCTGGCGGTGCTGGGAGCCAGCGAGGCCTTGCTCCCGGTGTGGAGCGACGCCGGGCTGCGGGCGCTCTACCTGGGCGACGAGGCGATCGTCGACACCGCCACCTTCTCGCTGGCTGACCGCGCGAGCCTCGAGCTGCGCGAGTCCCTCGCCCGGCTGGAGACGTCGGGCTATACCGCCTCGCTGAGCGAGCTCCGCTCCCTCCCCGCAGACGATGTCGCGCACCTGCAGCGGATCTCGGAGGAGTGGCTGCAGGGCGGCGAGGAGCGCGGCTTCGTGATGGCAATGGACGCCCTCGACGCGGCCGGCCAGCCCGATAGCGTCGTGGTCGTGGCGCGCGACGGCGACGGCGTGCCGCGCGGCTTCCTCCACCTCGTGCCGACCTACGGCCGCCCGGCGATGTCGCTGTCGCTGATGCGCCGCGGGCACGACACCCCGAATGGACTGACGGAGTTCCTCGTTGTCCAGGCGATCGCGCTGCTGAAGGAGCGCGGCAGCGAGGAGATCTCGCTCAACGTCGTGGCCTTCGCCCGCTGGCTGCACAGCAGCCCCCACGGCCTCGTCGAGCGGGCGCTCGGCGGCGTCGTGACCGCCTTCGACCGCTGGTTCCAGATCGAGAGCCGCTACCGCTTCAACGCGACGTTCTCCCCGCGCTGGGAGCCGCGCTACTTCCTCTACGAGGGGGCGCTGGGGCTGCCGCGGGCCGGACTCGCCGCGCTGAGGGTGGAGGGGCAGCTGCCGAAGCCAGGCGCAGGGCCGGATGCCCCGCCCAGCGACGAGCCCTCGTTGCCGAGCGCGACCTAGGAGCTACGCGGCGGCGCGACGGCGCGAGCGGCCGAAGATCAGGCCGCCGGCCAGGAAGCCGAGCCCGAAGGTGCCAACCGCGAACGCGACGATGGCGAGCGCCTTGCGACGGCGGGAGAGACGGGCCCAGCGGCCGAGCGCCTCCTCCTCCTCGCGGGTCAGCGGCTCACCGCGACGCTGCTTGCGCATGGCGCCGCCGGCGCGTACGCCCAGGTACAGATCGTCGAAGACCTCTGCATTCTCGTCGGCCATGCCTTTCAGTCTATAGCCTGCCATCGCAGTGACCTCGCTCCTCATTCACGTGTCGGATCTCCATGTGGGAAAACGCGAGAGCCCGGAGATCGCCGGGCCGCTCGCCCGGTTGATCGACCGCGAGTCTCCCGACCTGATCGTTGCCAGCGGTGATCTGACGCACCGCGGGCGGCCCGATCAGCAGGAGCGCGCGGCCGCCTTCCTGCGTGAGCTGGGGCGACCCGTGCTCGCCGTTCCCGGCAACCACGATATTCCGCACACGTTTCCCGCCCGTTTCACCGAATCCTTCTCGGCATTTCGTGCCGTCTGGGGCACCACCGAGCCGACGTTCACCTCGGAGCGGCTCGCCGTGGTCGGCATCAACTCGGTGCGGCCGTGGCACCACCAGTCCGGCGGGCTGCCCGGCACGCGCGCCGACCATCTGGAGAGCGCCCTCGCCGCCGGGGCTGGC
>CANNRA010000110.1 GCA_947507735.1 Actinomycetota bacterium | reverse complement strand
GGCGCTGCAGACCGACGATGCCGCCGCCCTCTGCGAGCAGCTGGCGCGGCTCGGCGGCTTCGAGCGGCTGCGCGACCTGGGCGTCGCCGAGGGCGACCTCGACGGCATCGCCGCGGCTGCCGTCGAGAAGCCGGCGGCGCGCCACAACCCGCGCCCGGCAAGCGCTGCCGACGCTGCCGCGCTGCTCCGCTCGATCTGGTGACAGACGATAAGAGCCGCTAATGGCTGGCGTGGCCGTTGCTACCCTTGACGCTGGAATGAGCGCCCGCCCCGGCTATGACGTCCTGGTGATTGGCAGCGGGGCCGCCGGGCTCAGCGCCGCCGTTGCGGCGACCAGCGCAGGCGCCCGGGTCGCGCTCGCCACCAAGGGCTCGATCCAGGCGAACAACTCGTCCAAGGCGCAGGGCGGCATCCAGGCGGCAGTCGGCCCCGGCGACTCGCCCGAGCAGCACGCCGCCGACGTCATGAAGAGCTCGCGGGACACCGCCAACCCCCTGCTCGTCGCCGCGCTCGCGGGCGATGGCCCCGGCACCATTGCCTGGCTCGAGGAGCTCGGCTGCGCCTTCAACCGCAACCCCGACGGCAGCTACCGCGTCGCGCGCGCCGGTGGCGCCTCGCAGCCGCGGCTGCTGCAGGTCGGCGACCGCACCGGCCATGCGATGACCAAGGCGTTACGCGATGCGTTCGAAGCCGGCGTCTCCGCGTCGCTGCAGAACCACGCGCTCGTCGCGCTCGAGCCGTCCGCGAGCGGCTGGCGCGCCACGCTCGAGGCGGACGGGCAGCTCGTCACGGTCGAGGCTGCCACGGTCGTGCTGGCCGCGGGTGGCCGCTGCTTCGCCGAGGCGCAGCAGCTCGGCATCCTCTCCACGAACCATCCGAACGCCACCGGTGAGGTGACGCGCATCGCCCTGGCGCTCGGCGCCGAGGCCCGCGATCTCGACTGCCTCCAGTACCACCCGAACGGCGGCTCGTGGCCCCAGACCATGCAGGGCTATGCGATCCCCGAGACGACCCGCGCGTACGGCGCCGTGCTGCTCAATGCCGCGCGCGAGGAGTTCTGCGACTCGCTCGGCCCGCGCGACGTTGTGGCCGAGGCGATCGTCAAGGAGTGCGCCGAGGGCCGGGGCCTGACGACCCCTGACGGGCACCCCGCCGTCCTGCTCGACACGACACGCATTCCGAAGGAGGACGCCGAGCTCTCGCTGCCGTACATGCTGCGGCGCTTCCGCGGCGCAGGCATCGACCCGCTCGAGGAGCCGCTCCTCACCTACCCGGTGCTGCATTACCAGAATGGCGGCCTCGTGATCGACGAGCGCTCCGAGACGACGCTGGAGGGGCTCTACGCCGCGGGCGAGATCGCCGGCGGCACCCACGGGCGCAACCGCATGATGGGCAACTCCCTGCTCGAGTGCTGCGTGTTCGGCCGTCGTGCCGGCCGCGCTGCCGCCGAGAAGGCAAAGGCATGACCGACACCGGCGCCGCCGGTCTCGACCGCGAACTCCAGGAAGGCCAGCCCACGATGGCACGGCACACCGTCACGTTCCCCGTCACCGACCCGCAGGAGATCCTCAAGCTGCGCGCCGGCGACGAGGTCACGATCCAGGGCCACGTCATCGGCGTCCGGGACAGCACCCAGGTGCGCATCTTCGACCAGGGCGACGAGCCGCCGCTTGACCTCGCGGGCGCCTTCCTGCTGCATGCCGCGCCCAACGTGCGCCGTGCCGGGCCCGGCCGCTACGAGCCGATCTCGCTGGGCGTGACAACGAGCGCCCCGACCGTGCGCTACCTCGAGCCGCTCGGCGCGCAGTACGGCGTCCGCGCCACCTGCGGCAAGGGTTCCCTGCCCGACGAGGCGATCGCGACGCTGCAGCGGCTCGGCATGGTCTACTTCGCCATCCCCGGCGGCGCCTCGCTCGACGCGGCGCAGGTCGAGGAGATCGAGGAGGTCGCCTGGGCGGAGCACATGCCCGAGTGCCTCTGGAAGTTCCGCGTCACGAATCTCGGCCCGCTGATCGTCGGCGTCGACGCGCACGGCGGCTCGGTGTACCGCGGCGTCCAGACCGCCGCCAAGGACAAGCTGAAGGAGCTCTATGCCAGCCTCTGATCCCGCCTTCGACCCGGCCTTCCTGCAGCTGCCAGCCCGGCCCGCGAAGCCGCGCCAGTCCGGCATCGCGCATGTCATGGACAAGGGCCTGACGCGCGCGCAGATCGACGGCCTCGTCGAGACCGCAGGCGAGTACGTGGACATCGTCAAGCTCGGCTGGGGCACCTCGTACGTCACGCGCAATCTCAAGCAGAAGCTCGAGCAGTACCGCGGGCACGGCATCCCGGTGGTCTGCGGCGGCACCTTCTTCGAGGTCGTCTACGGGCACGGCAAGCTGGCCCAGTACAAGCCGTGGCTGCAGCACTTCGGCTTCACGCACGTCGAGATCTCCGACGGCACGCTCGACATTCCGCGTGACGAGAAGCTCGCCCTGATCGCCGACTTCGCGCGCGACTTCGTCGTGCTCAGCGAGGTCGGGTCGAAGGACTCCTCCGTCGAGTTCACGCCGGAGGAGTGGGTGCAGTGGATCCGCGAGGAGAAGGAGGCCGGCGCCTGGAAGGTGATCACCGAGGGCCGTGAGGGCGGCACCTCCGGCATCTACACGCCGAAGGGCGAGATGCGCACCGACATCGTCGGCGACATCGCCGGCGCGATCGCGCCCGCCGACCTGATCTGGGAGGCGCCGTCCAAGGCCGCGCAGGCGTGGTTCATCAAGCAGTTCGGCCCGGAGGTCAACCTCGGCAACATTCCGGCCGACGAGGTCATCGCGCTGGAGACGCTGCGCCTCGGTTTGCGCGGCGACACGCTGCAGCAGTTCCTGCCGTAGGCCGGGGCGACGCGCGGCGGCCGCTGGCGCGCGCCGCCGCTAGGCCGAGGCGCGGATGATCATGCCGGCGGCGACGGTGTCGTTCGTCGCCTCGTCGGTGAGGATGAACGCGCCGGTGGCGCGGCTCTCGGCGTAGGGGTCGACGAGCAGCGGCTCCGACAGGCGCAGGCGCACCCGCGCGATGTCGTTGAGCTGCAGCTCGCTCGTGGAGGGCCCCTCCGCCAGCGAGTCCATGTCCGTGACGGACACGATCTCTTCGAGGATGGCGCGCGCCCAGCGGGTCGTGTGCTTGATCGCGAGGCGGGCGCCGGGCTGCACGGGGCGCTCGCTCATCCAGCAGATGGTCGCCTCCAGCTCGCGCGCGACGAGGGGCGGCGCGGCCGGGTCGGCGAGCATGTCGCCGCGGGCCACGTCGACGTTGTCGGCCAGGCGCATCGTCACCGACTGCGGGAAGTGCGCGGACGCGAGCGCGCCGTCGAGCGTGTCGATCGAGGCGACGGTGGTGCGCTTGCCGGAGGGCAGCACGACCACCTCGTCGCCGGGCGACCAGACGCCGCCGGCGATCTGGCCGGCGAAGCCGCGGTAGTCGTGGAACTCGTCCGACATCGGGCGGATCACCCACTGCACCGGGAAGCGGCGCGCGCCGGCGGCATGGTCGCCGTCGACCTCGACCGACTCCAGGTGCTCGAGCAGCACGGGCCCGGTGTACCAGGGCATCTTGTCCGAGCGGTCGACGACGTTGTCGCCGTGCAGAGCCGCAATCGGCACCACGACCTGATCCTTGATGCCGAGCCGGGCGGCGAGCGCCTCCAGGTCGCGCGAGATCTCCTCGAAGCGCGCCTGCGAGAACTCGACCAGGTCCATCTTGTTGACGGCGACGACGACGTGCGGCGTGCCGAGGATCGCTGCGATCGCCGAGTGGCGGCGCGTCTGCTCGATCACGCCGTGGCGCGCATCGACGAGCACGATCGCGACGTCGGCGGTGGAGGCGCCCGTCACCATGTTGCGCGTGTACTGGATGTGGCCGGGCGCGTCGGCCAGCAGGAAGCGGCGGCGCGGCGTCACGAACGAGCGGTAGGCGACGTCGATCGTGATGCCCTGCTCGCGCTCGGCGCGCAGGCCGTCGGTGAGCAGCGCGAGGTTGACGTAGCCGTCGCCGCGGCGCTCGCTCGTCTCCTCGATGTGGGCGAGCTGGTCGGCCAGCACCTGCTTGGAGTCGTAGAGCAGCCGGCCGATCAGCGTCGACTTGCCGTCGTCCACCGAGCCGCAGGTGACCATGCGCAGCAGGCCGCGCTCGGCGATGGTCGTGCCCGCCGGGGCGCCGTTCACAGGATCAGAAGTAGCCGACACGCTTGCGGTCCTCCATTGCGGCCTCGGAGGCCCGGTCGTCTGCGCGCGTCTCGCCGCGCTCGCTGATTCTGGTGGCGGCGATCTCCGAGACGACCGACTCCAGGGTGGAGGCTGTTGAGAGCACGCCGCCGGTGCAGCTCATGTCGCCGACGGTGCGGAAGCGGACGGTCGCCTCGAACGGGATCTCGTCCGGGAAGCGCTCGACCACGTCGCTGGCGGCGTAGAGCATGCCGTCGCGCTTGAAGACCTCACGCTGGTGCGCGAAGTAGATCGACGGCAGCTCGATGCTCTCCTGGTGGATGTACTGCCACACGTCGAGCTCGGTCCAGTTCGAGATCGGGAAGACGCGGATCTGCTCGCCCTTGCGGATCTTCGCGTTGTAGAGGTTCCACAGCTCGGGGCGCTGGGCGCGCGGGTTCCACTGGCCGAAGTCGTCGCGGAAGCTGAAGATGCGCTCCTTGGCGCGGGCGCGCTCCTCGTCGCGGCGGGCGCCGCCGATCGCGGCATCGAACTGGTGCTCGATGATCGCGTCGAGCAGCGTCGTCGTCTGCAGCTGGTTGCGCGAGGCGCGCGGCCCGGTCTGCTCGACCACGCGGCCCTTGTCGATCGACTCCTGCACCGAGGCAACGATCAGGCGCTCGCCGATCTCCTTGACGCGGCGGTCGCGGTACTCGGTTACCTCGGGAAAGTTGTGGCCCGTGTCCACGTGCATCACGGGGAAGGGGAAGCGGCCGGGCCGGAACGCCTTCTCGGCCAGGCGCAGCAGCACGATCGAGTCCTTGCCGCCGGAGAACAGGAGCACCGGGCGTTCACGCTCCGCCGCAACCTCGCGGAGGATGTGAATCGCCTCGGCCTCGAGCTCGTCGAGGTGCGACAGGTGCGTCACGCCGGCTTGTGCAGTCCGCATTCGGTCTTCTCGTTTCCGGCCCAGCGGCCCTCGCGCCCGGAGCCGGGCTTCGTGCAGTAGGTACAGCCGATCGAGGAGTAGCCCTGCGCGTGCAGGGCGTTCGTCGGCAGGTCGTGCTCGCGGATGTAGTCCCAGACTGCGTCATCCGACCAGTCGGCGAGCGGTGCGGCCTTCCAGATCTCGAAGCTCTCGTCCCAGGCGATCTTCTGGGCGTTGGCGCGCGTCGGGGACTGGTCGCGGCGGATGCCGACGATCCAGGCGTCCACGGTCGCCAGCTTGCGGGTGAGCGGCTCGACCTTGCGGATCGCGCAGCAGAGGTTCGGGTTGGTCTCCCAGAGTTGCTCGCCGTTGGCGGCGGCCTGGTAGCCGAGCGACGGGCCGGAGACGGCCTCGATCGTGATGCCGTAGCGCTGCTCGGTCGCGCGCCAGGCGGCGTAGGTCTCGGGGAAGAGGACGCCGGTGTCGAGCGCGAACACGTGGGCCTTCGGGTCGATCGTCAGCAGCATGTCGAGGAGGACGGTCTCCTCCTTCTGGAACGAGCAGGCGAGCGCGATCCGCGGGCCGAACTGCTCGACCATCGTCTGGACGACCTGGAGGGCAGAGAGGTGCTCGGCGCCGTGCTGGGCAGCAAGGGTCTCGAGTGCGGGAACAGGCATCGCCACGGCCGACAGCATAGCAACCGATAGCAACTGCTTATACCACTAATAAGGTAGACATTAGAGATAACAGCTATGGTCGCCGACGTGGACTGGAGACTCTGCCTCGTCGGCCTGCTGATCGGCACCCTCGTGGGCGCCACCGGCATGGGCGGCGGCTCGCTGATGACACCGATCCTCGTGCTGCTCTTCGGCTTCAAGCCATCGGTCGCGATCGGCACCGACATCCTGCACGGAGCCATCTTCAAGTCGTTCGGCGCGTGGCGGCACCGGCAGCTGGGCACCGTCAACGGCAGGCTGATGCTGTGGATGCTCGCCGGCTCGGCGCCGATGTCCCTGATCGGCGTCAGCGTGGCCACCTGGATGCAGCACCGCTACGGCGACAGCATCGAGACGACGCAGAAGGAGATCCTCGGCGTCGCGCTGCTCATCTGCGGCCTGGGCTTCCTGATCAAGGCGCTGATGAAGGCGCACGGCGACCGCGGCGCGTTCGTGCTCAACCGCCGCGGCAAGATCACGGCGATCTGCATCGGCCTGATCGGCGGCTTCGTCGTCGGGCTGACGTCGGTCGGCTCCGGCACCTTCTTCGGCCTCGCGATGCTGATCGCGTTCCCGATCGCCACGGCCACGGTGGTCGGCACGGACATCCTCCACGCCGCCGCCCTGCTCTGGGTTGCCGGTGCGGGGCATCTGATCGCCGGGAATGTCGACCTGCACGCGACGGGGTCGCTGCTCGTCGGCTCGATTCCCGGCGTGCTGATCGGCAGCCACGTGATGATCCGCCTGCCGGATCGCGCCCTCCGCATCGCGCTCGCCACGACGCTCTCGCTCTCCGGGCTGAAGCTGCTCGACGTGCCCGGTAGCTCGTGGATCGTTCTGATCGGCCTCGGCGTGATGGTCGCAGCGCTGATCGCCTACGGCGCGCGCCAGCTCATGCTGCACCGCCGCGACGTCGCTCGGCGCCTGCTCGACGCCAGCGTGCCCGAGCCCGCTCCCTCACCGAACCCGTAGCCACCCCGGGCGGCTGAGCCGACGCTGCCCGTCGCGGCGCGCGGCTCCCGACTAGAATCGCGTGGCTTTGGCGCGCTTCGGCCCGATTGCGCTCGTCCTCGCGCTCATCGCGGGAACTGCCGCGGCCTTTGCCATCACCGAGACGCTCAAGACGAGCCCCAGCCCGATCCTGCGCACCCGGGTCTCGAAGACCTTCTCGCCCGTCTGCCGCTGCGCGACCAGCGTCGCCAGCATCGCCTTCGAGCTGCGCCGCGCCGACCGCCTGACCATCGCCATCCAGGACGCCGGCGGCCGCACGGTGCGCGTCCTCTTCACGGGCCGTCGCACGGCCGCCGGCCCCCATGCCTGGGGCTGGAACGGCCGCACCGATGCCGGTACGCGCGCGCCTGACGGCCTGTATCGCCCCCGCGTCGAGCTCGACGACGCCGACCGCGTGGTCGTGCTGCCTAACCGCATCCGCCTGGACACGACGCCGCCTGAGGTGACCGTCGCCGGCCGGCCTCGCGTCACCGCGCCTGGCGCGATCACGGTGCGCTACACGCTCAGCGAGCCGGCCCGCGGCCTGCTCACGGTCGGTGGCAAGCGCGTTGTGCGGACGCGTCGCGTGCTGCTCGACACCACGCTGCGGGTCGCCCCGTCAACGCTGCGCGCCGTCGGTGCCACGCGCGGCAGGGTCACCCTCGCGGCGGAAGACCTGGCCGGCAATGTCTCCGAGGCGCGCGTGATCGGCGAGCGGAGGTGAGCCTGCTCGCGCACATCG
>CANNRA010000109.1 GCA_947507735.1 Actinomycetota bacterium | reverse complement strand
GGCCGCCCGGCCGGCGGGCGCAGGACGGTGGAGAAGAGGATCGCCCGGCCGGGCGGCGTCTCCCAGATGCGGCCGAGGCGCCCGCGCCCTGCGGTCTGCTCCTCGGTCAGGGCGACGGCGCCCTCCGGGTCGCCACCGCCCACGAGCAGCTGCGTCGACGAGCAGCTCTCGCGCCAGACGTACGGCCTGCCGAAGCGACCCCGCAGCAGCGGCTCGACGACGTCGGGCGAGAGGGGCAGCGCGGCAGCCCCGGTCATCGGATCAGCTCGACAGGCACGCCGAGGTCGGCCTTCGCCATCGCGCGATCGGCAGTCAGCACGGGCCGATCGACACGCCGAGCCAGGGCCAGACAGGCCCGATCGGCAAGCGAGAGGCCGAGCGCCCGCGAACCGGGCGCGAGCGCACCGGTCACCTTCGCGTCGGCCCAGGTGAATGGCTCGACCACCAGGCCGAGGCCGACCAGCTTTGCCCCGAGACGGTCGGCATCGTGGCCTTCGAGCGCGAGCTTCCCGATCACCTCCGCGAAGTTGACCGAGCTGATCAGGGCGCCGTCGATCGCCGGCCGGACGCGCTCGAAGCCCGCCTCACGCTTGGCGTACGCCAGCACCGCTGACGCGTCGATCACGACCGGCTGGATGACCGCGCCTCGGCTTCGGTTGCTTCCGTCCACTCGCGCTCCGCATCGCTCCGACGCTCGCCGACGAACCCCTCAACCGACCAGGGAGCGCCCTCGAGCTCGGCCCAGAGTCCCTCCTCGAACGTCGAGCGACGCTGGAGCAACAGCTTGCCGTCCTCGACCCACGCGACGAGATCGTCCTCGCCCTCGATGCCGACGAGGCGACGCAGCTCCGCCGGAATGACGAGGCGGCCCTGCTTACCGAGCTTCACGTGCACCATGGAAGTTGCCATTCTACGAGCATATGGCACGCATGTGAAATCGTGCCACATCTGGACATGCCTGCCAGATCAACAGGTGTTCTGCGCCCCGCCCCGGCCTACGCGACGACGGCGTGCGTGCGCGCAGCGCCCGAGCCGACCCGAGCCGGCGTCACCGACACGGCCACCACCTTGTACTCCGGGCAGCTCGTGTTGATGTCGGCCGACTGGCCGATCAGCAGGTTGGTGCGCGTCTCGGGGAAGTGGAACGCCGTGAAGACGTGGCCCGGCGCGATGCGCTCGGTGAGGCGCGCCGTCACCTGGATGCGCCCGTTGCGCGACTCGACCTCGACCTGTTGCCCGTCCGCGACACCGTGCGCGGTCGCGTCGTCGGGATGGATCTCCAGCCACTCGCCCGGCAGCAGCTCGAGGTTGGCGGTGCGCCGCGTCATGGTGCCGACGTTGTAGTGCTCCAGCCGGCGCCCCGTGACGAGGATCAGCGGGTAGCGCTCGCTCGCCTCGTCGCCCGGCGGCTTGTAGGGGATCGCCGCGAGCTGGGCCTTGCCGCCGGGGAGGGCGAAGCTCTGCTCGTAGAGGCGCGGCGAGTCGGTGCCGTCCGGAGCAACCGGCCACTGCAGGCCGCCGCGGCCGATCCGCTCGTAGGTGACGCCTGCGAACTTCGGCGTGAGGGCGCCGATCTCGAGCATGACGTCCTCCGGGCCGCTCCACGGCAGCTCGTGGCCGAGCCGCGCCGAGACGAGCTGGAAGATCTCGAGGTCGGTCTTGGCTGCGCCGGGCGGGGCGGCGGCAGCGTGCACCAGCTGGATGCGCCGCTCGGCATTGGTGAAGGTGCCGGTCTTCTCCAGGAACGAGGCCGCGGGCAGCATGACGTGCGCCTCGCGCGAGGTCTCGTTCTCGAAGATGTCCTGCACGATCAGCAGCTCGAGGTTGGCGAGCGCCGCCTCGACCTTGGCGGTGTCCGGGTCGGACTGGCCGATGTCGTAGCCGCAGATCCAGAGCGCCTTCAGCTTCCCCGCGATCGCCGCGTCAAGCATCTCGGGCAGCGAGAGGCCGCGCTCGCGGCGCAGTGGCACGCCCCACGTCGCCTCGAACAGCGTTGCCACCGACTCGTCGCCGACGGGGCGGTAGGTCGAGTAGCAGTCGGGCAGCGCGCCGATGTCGGAGACGCCCTGCACGTTGTTCTGCCCGCGTAGCGGCATCAGCGTGCAGCCGGGACGGCCGATCTTGCCGGTGAGCAGGGCGAGGTTGCAGATCATCTGCACGCACTCGGAGCCGTAGCGCTGCTCGGTGACGCCGAGGCCCCAGGCGATCGAGCCGGTGCGGGCCTCGCCCCACAGGTGCGCCACCTGCACGAGGTCGGCGGCCGGGACGCCGGTGATCTCCTCCACGACCTCCGGCGTCACGAACTGCACGAGGTCGGCGAGCGCCGTGAAGCCCTCGACGCGGTCGCGCACGAACGCCTCGTCCACCAGGCCGTCGCGGATCAGCACGTGGGCGATGCCGTTGAGGAACGCCGCGTTCGTGCCGGGGCGCAGCGAGCAGTGCAGCGCGCCGACATCGGCGAGCTCGGTGCGCCGCGGATCGACCGTGATGATCTTCGTGCCGTTGAGCGCCGCCTGCTTCATGCGCGCGCCCACCACCGGATGCGCCTGGGTCGGGTTCGCACCGATCACGATCAGCACCTCGGACTGCTCGATGTCGTCGAACGAGCCGGAGCAGCCGCTGAGGCCCACCGACTTGCGCAGGCCGTACGACGTCGGTGAGTGGCAGACGCGCGAGCAGTTGTCGATGTTGTTGGTGCCGATCGCGGCGCGGAACACGCGCTGCATCGCCCAGCCGTCCTCGTTGGTCGCGCGCGCCGAGGCCAGCCCGGCGATCGCGTCGGGGCCGTGCTCGGCCTTGATGCGGGTCAGGTCGAAGGTGATGCGATCGAGCGCCTCGTCCCACGAGGCAAGGCGCAGCTCACCGTTCTCGCGCACGAGCGGCGCCGTCAGCCGGTCGCGCGAGCGCGTGAACTGGTGCGCGAAGCGGCCCTTCACGCAGGTGTGGCCCTTGTTGGCAGGGCCGTCGGCGGCGGGCGAGACGGCGACGATGTGGTCGCCGACCGCGTGCGCCTCGAGGCGGCAGCCGACGCCGCAATAGCCACAGGTCGTCGTCGTGGTGACGTCGAAGCGGGCGTCGGCGGTCATCGTGCTGCTCCTCGGTGGTCGGGGGCGGCTGCGAGGTCGAAGAGCAGCCGCTCGGAGATGGCGTCGGTGGGACAGGTGTCGGCGCAGGCGCCGCAGCTCACGCAGGACGACTCCGCGAAACCCGCGCCGAGACCCGCCGCGATGTTGGCGTGGAAGCCGCGACCGACGGCCGTCAGCGCGAAGGCGCCCTGCACCTCGTCGCAGGCGCGGACGCAGCGGCCGCAGGAGATGCACAGCTCGTGCTGCAGGGCGAGGTAGGGGTGCCGGTGGTCGAGCTGCGGCTCGTGGGTGACACCGGCCCAGCGCGCGGCCGCGGGGCCGGCTGTCGGGTCGAGGCCGAGCCGTTGCGCGACCTGCGCCAGCTCGGTGTGCGGCGCCGGCGGCACCGGCAGCTCCGAGAGCACGAGCTCCACCACGTTGCGAGCGATGCGGCGGGAGAGCGCGTGCTGCGTCTCGACCACCATGCCCGCACGGGCCTCCGTCGTGCAGCTTGCCACCGGGCCCTTCGCGCCCTCGACGCCGACCAGGCAGATGCGACAGGCCCCGAACGGCGCGAGCCGGTCGTCGAAGCAGAGCGTCGGGATCCAGAGGCCCGCCGCGCGCGCCGCCTCGAGCAGCGTCGTCCCGGGCGCCACCTCTAGCTCGGCGCCGTCCATGGTCAGCTTCACGCCGGGCGTGCTCACGCGACCCCCAGCTCGGCGGGCCAGTGACGGATCAGGCTGCGGATCGGCGCGGGCATGCCGCCGCCGTGGGCGCAGAGGCTCGCGACCTCCAGTGTCTCCAGCAGCTCCTCCAGCCTGCCGCGGTCGACCGGCGCGTCGGCCTCGACCAGCTCCAGCGCGCGCGTCAGGCCGACGCGGCAGGGGAAGCACTTGCCGCAGCTCTCGTGCGCGCCGAAGCGCAGCAGGTGACGGGCCAGCGCGCGCATGTCGGTCGCGTCGTCGAAGGCGACGATGCCGCCGTGGCCGAGCATGCAGCCCTCGGCCGCCAGCGCAGCGAAGTCGAACGCCGTATCGAGCAGGCTCCCCGGCAGGATGCCACCAAGCGGCCCGCCGATCTGCAACGCCTTGATCGGTGCGCCGTCCTTCAGCCCACCGCCGAGCCGCTCGCAGATCTCGCGCAGCGGCGTCCCGAAACGCACCTCGTAGACGCCGGGCCGCACGAAGCGCTCGTTCAGGCAGATCAGCTTCGAGCCGGGCGTTGCGCCCGGGCTGAGCTCGCAGTAGGCCGCGGCGCCGTGGCGCGCGATGAAGGGGACGTTGCACAGCGTCTCGACGTTGTTCACGACGGTCGGCTTGCCGTGGTAGCCGCGCTCGGCTGGAAACGGCGGCCGCGCCGAGACGACGCCGCGCAACCCCTGCAGCGAGGCGAGCAGCGCCGTCTCCTCGCCCACCACGTAGGAGCCCGCGCCCTCGCGCACCTCGACGTGGAAGCTGAAGCCGCTGCCCAGGATGTTCTCGCCCAGCTCGCCTGCCGAGACGGCCCGGGCGATCGCGGCCTCCAGCGCCGGCTTCGAGCGCGGGTACTCCGAGCGGCAGTAGATGAAGCCGCGCGCGGCGCCCACCGCGAAGCCCGCGAGCGCCATGCCCTCGAGCAGCAGGGCCGGGTTCTGCTCCATCAGGTACTTGTCGATGTAGCTGCCCGGGTCGCCCTCGTCGCCGTTGACGACGATGAACTTCTCGGCGGGCGGCGCCGGGTTGCGCGCCACGAACGACCACTTCTGGCCGGCAGGGAAACCGGCGCCGCCACGGCCGCGCAGCGTGGCGCCCTGCACCTCGGCGAGCAGCTGCTCCGGCGTCAGCCCGGCCAGCGCCTGGCGGAGGCCGGAGAAGTCGCCGGGCCGGATCAGCACGGGCTCGGCCAGCGTCGACTCCCACTCGGGCTCGACGGCGGGCAGCGCATGGCCCGCGACGATGCGGTCGAGCGCGCCGGGGCCGGCATCCACGGTCTCGCCGTCGCGGAAGGCCGGGGCGGTGTGACAGAAGCCGAGGCACACGGTCTCGCCGAGCGACAGCGCGCCGTCGTCGGAGCGGCAGCCGAGACCGACGCCGAGCGCCGCTACAGCCGCAGCGACATGGGCGTCGCTGCCGCTCGCGGCCCAGCAGGCCGTGCCGGTGCACACGCGCACGTGGCGCGCGCCGCGCGGCTGCGTCAGATCGTCGTAGTAGGTCGAGACGCCGTGGACGGTCGCCTCGGGCAGGCCGGAGAGCTCGGCGGCGCGGCGGCGGTCGTCGTCGGTGACCTCACCGTGGTCGTCTACCGCCTGCTTCAACACGTCGAGCGCAGTCGGCGCTCCGGCGCCCGCGTCGAAACGCGTGAGCAGCTCGATCAGATTCCTGGACACGATCCCCCTCGACGGTAGCCGACAGCGCTGGGTTCGCCATCGGACCTCGTCCCCCTTGGCTCAGTCCTCGCCCAGGGTCTGTCGCCCGCCCAGCGTGCCGAGCTGCGCGATGTCACGACGGAACAGCAGCGACACCGACCAGTCGGTGACGACGCGCAGGCGGCGCGACATCAGCGGCAGCTGCCACAGGTGGTAGGCACGACAGATGAACCAGCCGGCGAACCCCGTGAAACGGGCGCCGGGAACGTCGGCGATGCCGCGGTAGCGGCCGAGCGTCGCCACCTGGCCGAGCATCCGGTAGCGGTACGGCTTGGGCGTGCCCCGCAGGTTCTTGGCGAGACGCCTCGCCTGGCGCAGCGCGTGCTGGCAGGTGGGCGGATCGGAGACATCGGGCGTCGCGCGGTTCGGCACGTTGGCGCAGTCCCCGAGCGACCAGATCCGCTCCTGACCGACGACGCGCAGCGTCTCGTCCACCTGGACGCGGCCGCGCTCGTCGAGCGGCAGGCCGAGCTCGGCGAGCAGCGGATGCGGCTTCACGCCGGCCGTCCAGACAAGCGTCCGGGTGGGAATGCGCTCGCCCGTCGAGAGGACGGCGGCGTCGTGCTCGGCGGAGGCGAGCATCGTGCTGGTGTAGATCTCGATGCCACGGTCGCTGAGCAGCTTCTGCGCGTACTCGCCAAGGCGGCCGGGAATGCCAGGCAGGATCTTCGGGGCGGCATCGACGAGCACCCAGCGCTGCGGCACGCCGCGCAGGCGCGGGTAGCTGCGCAGGGCGTCGTGCACGAGGTCGGCGAGCTCGGCGAGCGCCTCGACACCGGCGTAGCCCGCGCCGACGAAGACGAAGGAGAGGTGCTTGGCGCGCTCCACCGGATCGACCGTCGCGTCGGCGATCTCGAGACGCCGCAGCACGTGGTTGCGCAGGAAGATCGCCTCGGCCAGCGTCTTGAAGCCGATGGCGTGCTCGGTGAGACCGGGCACCGGCAGCGTCCGCGCCACCGCTCCCAGCGCGACGATCAGCCGGTCGTAGCCGATCGTCTCGGTGCCGGCCGTCGTCTCGACCGTGACGAACTGTCCGGCGGCATCGAGCGCGACCGCGCGACCGAGGCGCAGCTCCGCGTTCGGGCACATCTGGCGCAGCGGCACGACGACGTGGCGCGGCTCGAGCGTGCCGGAGGCTGCCTCGGGCAGGATCGGTGTGAACAGCATGAAGTTGTCCGGACTGACGATGGTCGCGCCGTCACGGCCGAGCAGCCGCGCGACGTAGCCGCCGGCGAACCCACCGCCGATGACGAGCGTCCCGCCGCGAGCGACTCTGGTCGGTGCCATGGCTCCAGTGTCGCAGCAGCGGAGCGGCGGTGCCGCAGGCGCCCTGACCTGCTCCTTGCCCGGCCCTAACCGGCCGCTCACACCTTGCTCCTACGGTTGCTGCATGCGCTTCAGCCGCATCATCGCCTTCAGCGCCACGGGGCTCGGCCTCGTCGCGGCAGCAGCGACCGGTGCGACCCTGGCCGTCGGCGGCACCGCGCTGCGCGCGACACCGGCCGTGGTCGGTCCGGTGCGCCCGCTTGCCGTCGGTTTCCAGGACGATCCGGCCCTGCGCTGGGATGCCGATCGCGCCGTCATGCTCGACCAGGCGCGCACCGCCGGCGCCCGCATCATCCGCACGCTGGTGACCTGGAGCGCCGTCGCCCCGACCCGCCCCGCCAACGCCGCCGACCCCTTCGACCCGGCCTACAGGCTGGGCGACATCGACGAGCTCGTGCGCGAGGCCCAGGCCCGCGGCATCGATGTCCTCGTCACGATCTGGGGCACGCCTGCGTGGGCGAACAGGGCTGCAGGCCCGAACCGCGTGCCGACGCACCTGGCCGCCCTCACCGCCTTCGCGCACGCCCTCTCGGCACGCTGGTCGGGCCGCTATCCGAGCTACCCGCGCGTCCGCACCTTCACGGTGTGGAACGAGCCGAACCTGACGCAGTTCCTGGCGCCGCAGTTCGACAGCCTCGGCCGCGACGTCGCTCCCGCCCTCTACGCGCGGCTCTACCGGGCAGCCTGGACAGGACTGAAGGCCGGCAACCCGCAGGCGCTCGTCGGCATCGGCGAGACGTCACCGTGGGGCCGCGACCGCGTCGCCGGCAGCGGCGT
>CANNRA010000108.1 GCA_947507735.1 Actinomycetota bacterium | reverse complement strand
TGCGGCAGAGCCGAGCGGCGGAAGGCGCCGGGCAGCGGCCCCGAGGCAGGGTGCGCCGCAGCGCCCGTGCACGCCGCCGCCAGCGCCGCGATCACCTCGGCGTCCACCAGCGGGCAGTCCACGGGCAGCACAACGCAGAGATCGTGACGTGCCGCCCGCAGGCCGGCGATCACCCCGGCGAGCGGCACCCGCTCGGCTGCCCCGTCGTCGAGCAACGGGAACGGCAGCGCGAGCCCGTCGGCGGTCTTGCCCACGGCGAGCACCTCAGCGCAGGCCGCGCCGAGCGTGCGCCAGGCGCGAGCGGCCAGCGTCTCGCCCTCGAGCAGCGCGAACGCCTTCGGACTACCGAAGCGCCGGCTCGCCCCGCCGACGAGCAGCACGCCGCTGATCTGCTCCCGCTCCGCTGCCACCACGGCTCCGCTCACTCCTCGATGCGCCAGGGGGCCGAGTAGACGGTCGTGCGGTCGGCCCGCGTGAAGCCGCAGAGCGTGACGTTGCGGTCGCCGGCCAGCTCGACGGCGAGCGACGAGGGGGCGCCGACCGCGACCAGCACGGGGCAGCCCGCCACGGCGGCCTTCTGCACGAGCTCGAAGGAGAGGCGCCCGCTGACGCAGAGCACGCTCTGCGCGAGCGGCAGCAATCCTGCGCGGAACGCCCAGCCGACGACCTTGTCGAAGGCGTTGTGGCGACCGACATCCTCGCGCAGGCAGAGGAGGTCGCCCGCCGCCGAGAAGAGGCCGGTCGCGTGCAGGCCGCCGGTCGCCGCGAACGCCGGCTGGGCGGCGCGCAGCAGGTCGGGCAGCGCGCGCACCAGGGCGCCCGCCACGTGCAGCTCGCTCTCCACGCGGGGCGCGGCAACCGCCACGGCCTCGAGCGCGCCCTTGCCACAGACCCCGCAGGACGAGGAGGTGAAGAAGCTGCGCTGCACGGCCGCCGGGTCGAAGCCGGGCGCCTCCACCTCGACGGCGTTGGCGGCGAGATCGGCGGGCAGCGCAGCCGCCACGGGCGCGAGACCCTCGGAGAGACAGAAGCCGAGAGCCAGCTCCTCGTCGTGGCCAGGTGTACGCATCGTCACCGCGACGGCGCGTCCGTTGATGCGGATCTCCAGCGGCTCCTCCGCCGCGACCAGGTCGCGCTCCGCACGGCCCGACGGCAGGCGCAGCACCTCGACACCGACAGCGCTGTAGGGCGGCGGGGCCGCTGTCACTGCGCGACGTACCCCGCGTCCACCGTCAGCTCGGTGCCGGTGACGTAGCTCGAGAGGTCGCAGGCCAGGTAGAGGACGGTCTTCGCCACCTCCACCGCCTCGCCGACGTAGCCCAGCGGGATCTTCGCCGTGATCTCGGCCAGGGCGGCCGGGTCTGCGTAGAGCCCACGCGTCATCTCGGTGTGGATGATCCCGGGCGCGACGGCGTTGACGCGGATGCGGTGCGGCGCGAGCGCGAGGGCAGCGGCGCGGGTGACACCCATCAGCCCCGCCTTGCTGGCGCAGTAGGCAGCGTAGGAGGCGAAGCCGAGCGACCCGCCGATCGAGGTGATGTTGATGATCGCCCCGCCCTCGCCCTGCGCGATCATCGCCGGCGCGACGGTGTCGATGAAGCGCAGCGGCCCCGTGAGGTTGACCGCGAGCGTCCGCTCCCACGCGGTCATGTCCAGACCGGGCAGCGGTGTGTCGAGCAGGATGCCGGCGTTGTTGACGAGGACGTCGATGCGGCCGAACGTCTCGAGCGTCTGGAAGACGGCAGCCTCGACGTCGGCGGCGTGGGTGACGTCGCAGCGCGCGCCGAACACCGGAGCACCGGTGTCGTCGCTGATGGCGGCGGCCTGGTTGGCCGCGCCGCCGCCGTCGATGTCGAGCAGCGCCACGCTGGCGCCCTCGGCGGCGAGCAGGCGGGCGATGGCGGCACCGTTGCCGCTCGCCGCTCCCGTGATGATGGCCGTGCGGCCGTCGAGCAGTCCCATGGTGTCTCTCCTTCGCGGTCTAGGCGCCGGCAGCCCGGGCGGCGGCGGTGACGAGGTCGGCGATCGAGTCGAGGTAGCGGTGGCCGCGCGCCGCGTCGGCGCGCCGCGGGTCACCGACAACGCCGTCCGGCGCGTGCGGGCTGATGTCGGAGTCGAACAGGTCGGGCTGCGCGGCGAGGTCGATGCGCGTCCCCGCGGGGAGCGGCCGGGTCACCATGGCCGGGTCGATCGCCAGCGCGACCGAGGTCTCGAACTCGCCCGCGTGGGCACCCATCTCGTCGATCGCGATGCCGTCGGCAATGCCGTGCGGCTGGAACGCCTGCAGCAGCGCGAAGATGTCGTCGACCACGACCACCCGCGCCGCGTCGGCCGCAGGGAGCGCCGCCCTGAGCGCCCCGAGCGGCGCGAACCAGCCGCCGTGTGACGTGCAGGCGACGACGCGCGTGAAGCCATGGCGCAGCAGGCTCGAGCAGGCGTCGGCGAGCACGGCGGTGGCAGTGCCCAGGCCGAGCGAGATCGTGCCAGGGAAGGCCATCATCTCCTCGTCCGGCCCGATCGGGATGACCGGAGCGAGCAGCGCGTTGCCCAGCCTGGCGACGACGCGCTCGCCCAGCGCCTGCCCCCAGGCAATGTCGGTGCCGAGCGGCAGGTGGGGCCCGTGCTGCTCGGTCGCGCCGCCAACGAGGACGACGGTGGTGTAGCCCGCGGCGAGCGCATCGCGCACCTCGGGCCAGGTCAGGTGCTGGAGCTCGAGCGAGCGCGGCGTGGCCATGCGGCGATCCTACGCCACGGGCCGCGCCTCCTCATCGCCGGGGTCGGCAGGGGCGGCGGGTAGAATCGCCGCAGTGAAGGTTCTTCTTGTCGGATCCGGTGGCCGCGAGCACGCGCTCGCGTGGCGCCTCGCCCGTTCCGGCCCGCACGTCGAGATCCACGCCGCTCCCGGCAATCCCGGCATCGCACGGATCGGCCACTGCCATCCCGTGCGCTCCGACGACCTCGAGGGCCTGCTCGACCTGGCACGGCAGCTGCGCATCGACCTCGTCGTGGTCGGGCCGGAGGCGCCGCTCGTCGCGGGTCTCGCCGACGTGCTGCGCCACGCGGGCATCGCCGTCTTCGGGCCGTCCGCAGCCGCCGCGCAGATCGAGGGCTCGAAGGGCTTCGCCAAGGACGTGCTGCTCGCGGCCGGCGTGCCGACCGCGCGCACCCTGGCCCGGGTCGAGGCCCCGTGCGTGATCAAGGCCGACGGCCTCGCCGCCGGCAAGGGCGTCTTCGTCTGCACCACTGCCGCGGAGGTCGAGGCTGGCCTGCAGGGCGCCGCCGCCTTCGGCGGCGAGATCGTGGTGGAGGAGCTGCTGATCGGCTCCGAGCTCTCGCTCTTCGCCCTCTGCGACGGCACGCGCGCCATCGCCCTCACTCCGGCCCAGGACTTCAAGCGCGCCTACGACGGCGACACCGGCCCGAACACCGGTGGCATGGGCGCCTACTCGCCCGTGCCCGGCATCAGCCGAGCCGACGCGCAGCAGCTGGTCGACACGATCCACCTGCCGGTGCTCGAGGAGTTGGCGCGCCGCGGCTCGCCCTTTGTCGGCCTGCTCTATGCCGGCCTGATGCTCACCGCCGACGGCCCGCGCGTGATCGAGTTCAACGCCCGCTTCGGCGACCCCGAGACCCAGGTGGTGCTGCCGCTGCTGGAAGGCGACCTGCTCGGCGCGCTCGCCGCTGCCGCTGCCGGCGACCTCTCCGGCGTCGAGCTCGGCATCGCGTCGGCCGCTGCCGTGACGGTCGTCGTGGCCGGCGGCGACTACCCCGCCCGCGGCGACTCCGGCAGCGAGATCACCGGCCTCGACGCCGCCGAGGCAACGGGCGCCCTCGTCTTCCACGCCGGCACCGCCCACGACGCCGAGCACCGCATCGTCACCAACGGCGGCCGCGTCCTCACCGTGACCGGCGTCGGCGCCAACCTGGCCGCCGCCCGCGCCGTCGCCTACGCCGGCGTCGAGCAGATCCACTTCGCCGGTGCCCGCCACCGCACCGACATTGCCCTGATCGCCTCGAACAAGGAGACATCGCATGGCTGAGCAGATCCTCGTCGGCATCGTCGTCGGCTCCGAGTCCGACCGCGCGCGGATGCAAGCGGCGATGGACGACCTCACGGCGCGCGGCATCGCCTGGGAGTTCGAGGTGCGCTCGGCGCATCGCAACCCGGATGCCGTGGCGGAGTATGCGAAGGGCGCGGCGGGTCGCGGCCTGAAGGTGCTGATCTGCGGCGCCGGCCTGGCTGCAGCCCTCCCGGGCGTCGTCGCCGCGCACACCGAGCTGCCGGTGATCGGCGTGCCGCTGCGCTCGTCGATGTCGGTGCTGGACGGCCTGGACGCGCTGCTCTCGATCGTCCAGATGCCGCCCGGGGTGCCTGTGGCGACCGTTGGCGTGGACAACGCGAAGAACGCAGCGGTGCTCGCGGCCCGCATCCTCGCGCTGCTCTAGGCCGACGCGGCGCCTCTCCCGGGGCGACCTCCACCGCGCTCTCTACAATCAGTCCAGTGATCGCGCGCTACTCCCGTCCCGCCATGAAGAAGGTGTGGTCGGAGGAGAGTCGGCTCGCGACGTGGCTCGAGGTCGAGCTCGCCGCGCTGGACGCCTGGGCTGAGGTCGGGGTGATTCCCGCGGCAGAGGTCGCAGCGATTCGCGCCGCCGCCGTTCCCCCGACACCCGAGCGCGTCCGCGAGATCGAGGCGCAGACCAACCACGACCTGGCGGCCTTCGTCGACGCCGTCGCCGAGAAGCTCGGGCCGGAGGGGCGCTGGCTGCACTACGGCCTCACCTCGTCCGACGTGCTCGACACCGCGATGGGCCTGCAGGTGCGCGACGCCGGCGCGATCATCGCCGCCGAGCTCGACCGCGCCCTGGCCGCCGTCCTCGTCCAGGCCGAGCGCCACCGTCACACCCTCTGCATCGGCCGCACCCACGGCGTGCACGCCGAGCCGACCACCTTCGGTCTCAAGCTGGCGAACTGGGCGTTCGAGCTCGACCGCGACCGCACGCGCCTGCGCGGCGCCCTCGAGCGGATGAACGTCGGCAAGCTCTCTGGCGCCGTCGGCACCTACTCGGCAACGAGCCCGGAGCTGGAGCGCCTGATGTGCGAGCGCCTCGGCCTGCAGCCCGACCCGGTCACGACGCAGATCGTCGCGCGCGACCGCTACGCCGAGCTGATGACGACGCTGGCAATCATCGCCGCCTCGCTGGAGCGCTTCGCGCTGGAGATCCGCCACCTCGCCCGCACCGAGGTGCGCGAGGTCGAGGAGCCGTTCGGCAAGGGGCAGAAGGGCTCCTCGGCGATGCCGCACAAGCGCAACCCGATCACAGCGGAGCGCATCTGCGGCCTCGCCCGCGTCGTGCGCGGCAACGCCCTGGTCGGCCTCGAGAACGTCGCCCTCTGGCACGAGCGCGATATCTCACACTCCTCGGCCGAGCGCGTGATCCTGCCCGACTCCTTCCTCGCCGTCGACTACATGCTCGACCGCTTCACGTACCTCGTCGAGGGCCTGGTGGTGCGCACCGAGCGGATGCAGCAGAACCTGATGTCGAGCCACGGCCTCTTCTTCAGCCAGAAGCTGCTGCTCGCGCTGGTCGAGTCGGGCCTCACCCGCGACGACGCCTACCGGCTGACGCAGCACACTGCGATGCGCGCCTGGGACGAGGCCACCGACTTCGAGCAGCTTGCTCGCGCCGACGGCGAGATCACCGACCGCCTCGCTGCAGCGCGTCTCGACCAGGTGTTCGACATCCGCTCCTACACCCGTCACGTCGACTCCGTCTTCGAGCGCCTCACCGCGCTCACGATCCCCCAGGGAGGGCCCGTCCATGGCTGAGGTGCACATCGCAAGCGGCAAGGTGCGCGAGATCTACGCGCTCGACGACGACAAGCTGCTGCTGGTCGCAAGCGATCGCATCTCGACCTTCGACGTGATCCTCGGCTCGCCGATCCCGGACAAGGGCAAGGTGCTGACCGGGCTGTCAGGCTTCTGGTTCGCGCGGACGCAGCACATCGTCCCGAACCACCTGCTCAAGCTGCGTGCCGACGGTCGCTCGACCGAGGTGCGCAAGCTGACGATGCTGCCGATCGAGTGCGTCGTGCGCGGCTACATCACCGGCTCTGGCTGGAAGGACTACCTCGCCACCGGCGGCACGTCGGGTCACGACCTGCCCTCTGGCCTCGTCGAGTCGGAGCGGCTGCCGCATCCGATCTTCACCCCCGCCACGAAGGCCGAGACCGGCCACGACGAGAACATCACGCGTGCCCAGGCCGCGGCACTCGTCGGCCCCGAGCTCTTCGCCGAGGCCGAGCGGATCTCGATCGCGCTCTACGAGTTCGCGGCCGAGCACGCCCGGCAGCGCGGGATCATCGTCGCCGACACGAAGTTCGAGCTGGGCGTCGACGAGAGCGGCACGCTCGTGCTGGGCGACGAGGTCTGCACGCCCGACTCCTCGCGCTTCTGGCCCGCCGACGAGTACTCGGCAGGCGGCCCGCAGGCGTCGTTCGACAAGCAGTTCGTGCGCGACTACACCGAGAGCCTCGGCTGGAACAAGGAGGCGCCCGGCCCGGCGCTCCCCGACGCGGTCGTCGCCGGCACGCGGGGGCGCTACATCGAGGCGTTCGAGCGCCTGACCGAGATCTCGTTCGACCGCTACCTCGCCGACCCGGAGGTCGTCCTCAAGTGAAAGCGACCGTGCTCGTCCGGCCCAAGGCCGGCATCCTCGATCCGCAGGGCAATGCCGTCCTGACTGGCCTCGGCCACCTCGGCTTCAACGGCGTGCGGACGGCGCACGTCGGCCGGCTCGTCGAGCTGGAGCTGGACGAGACGGACCCGGCGAAGGCGCGCGCGCTGATCGCAGCGATGTGTGACCAGCTGATCGCGAACCCGCTGATCGAGAGCTACGAGATCGAGCTCGAGGGCGACGCGTGAGGGAGGCGCGCCCGCGCATCGCTGTCATCACCTTTCCGGGCTCGCTCGACGATCGTGACATGTGCTGGGCGCTCGGCTCGCTCGGCGCCGAGTCGATCCCGGTGTGGCATGCCGAGGAGGAGCTACCCGACGTCGGCGCCGTGGTGCTGCCCGGCGGCTTCTCGTACGGCGACTACCTGCGCTGCGGCGCAATCGCGCGCTTCTCGCCCGTGATGAAGGCGGTCGAGCGGTTCGCCGCCGACGGCGGCGCGGTGCTCGGCACCTGCAACGGCTTCCAGATCCTCTGCGAGGCCGGTCTCCTGCCCGGGATCCTGCGGCCCAACCGGTCGCTGCGCTTCATCTGCCGCGACACGACGATTCGCGTCGAGCGCGCCGACACGCCCTTCACCAGCCGCTGCAAGCCCGGCTACCTCCTCCGCCTGCCGATCAAGCACGGCGAGGGCGCCTGGTTCGCCGATCCGGAGCTGCTGGCCGAGGTCGAGGCGAACGACCAGGTCGTGTTCCGCTACACGGACAACCCGAACGGTGCCATTGCCGATGTCGCCGGCGTCTGCAACCGCGAGGGCAACGTCATGGGCCTGATGCCGCATCCCGAGCACGCAGTGGATCCGCTGCTCGGCTCCGGCGACGGCGCCCTGATCCTCGCCTCGCTGGTCGAGGCGGCCGGCGTGCGCCTCGGCGTCCCGGCCTAGCCGGCAGGGCCTAGCCCGCCGCCCCACCGCTCTCCCAGCCGAGCAGCGCCGCCAGCGCCGGCTGGCTC
>CANNRA010000107.1 GCA_947507735.1 Actinomycetota bacterium | reverse complement strand
CTCGGAGGTCAGGCCGTGCTTGCAGCGCGCGCCTCGTCGGGCGACCTGCGCGAGCGCCACCGCGGGCTCTCGCACCACACGACGTCGGCGCTGGCGCTGTCGCACGGGCAGGCGCTCGTCGCGTGGCCCGGCGGTTCGGCGTCGTATGCCGGAAGCGACGAGGCGCTCGCTGCCCGGCCGGAGCTGCCATCGCTGCGTGCCGTCGATGCCTCTGCCTGGGAGGCTGCCTGTGCCGGCCTGGCGCTCTCGCACATGGGCCGTGGCCCCGCCGCTGACCCGCTCTTCTTTGCCGCCGCCTATGCCGCCGGCGTGCTCGCCCGCGAGCTGCTGCCCGCATGAGCGACACCCGCCTGCCCATCCCGCCGCCGATCCCGACGGGCCGCCCGCGGGCCGGAGCCTGGAGCCGCGCTGCCGAGCCTGCCGGCGCCGACCCCGAGGGGCCGCGCCCCGATTCGAGCGAGCCGTTCTTCGCTGGCCACGTGATCGGTCTGACGATCGAGCAGTGGGGCGAGCACGAGCGCGAGATCATCGAGCACCCCGGCGCGGTCGCTGTTCTGCCCATCGACACCGACGGCAACGTCGTGTTCGTGCGACAGCTGCGCGTGGCCACGCGTCGCCACCTGCTGGAGCTGCCCGCGGGCGGCCTGAAGCCCGGTGAGGAGCCACTGGCCTGTGCACAGCGCGAGCTGGCGGAGGAGACGGGCCTCACCGGCGGGCGCTGGCGCCACCTGACGACGTTCTGGACGACACCCGGATTCTGTCGCGAGCTGATGTGGCTCTACGTGGCCGAGGACGTTGCCCCCGGGGAGCGCTGGACGGAGCCGGACGTGGACGAGGAGATCGAGGTCGTGCGCGTGCCGATCGACGAGGTTGCGGCGCTGCTACCAGAGATCGGCGATCTGAAGACGTTGGCGGGCCTGCTGCTGTGGCTCCGCCAGCGCGATTCCGCGGCCTGAAGCCGTGCCTCGGCGGTTGCCAAGGCCCACGGCAAGCCGTGGGCGCCGCTGAACGACGGTGTGCGGTCGGCCCGCGCCTAGGAGGCGACGGGCGGAGCGCCGGTCTCGTTCCGTTCCTCGTCGAGCCGCATCGCTTCGCGGTCCTCCGGGGCAGGGAACAGCTTGACGATGCCCAACGTCGACGCTGCAGCAGCGCCGATGATGACGATCGCGAAGCCCGCGAGACCAAGGATGCCGAGGAACTGGTTCACGTCGTTAGGATAGCCCCATGGCCCGCGTATGTGTGATCGTTCTCGATGCAGTCGGCGCTGGCGCCCTGCCGGACGCTGCCGAGTACGGTGACGAGGGCTCCGACACGCTCGGCAATGTCGCTCGTGCCGTCGGTGGTCTCGACCTGCCAATGCTGGAGGCCCTGGGCCTCGGCAACGTTGAACCCCTCGAGGGCTGCCGCCCCCAGCCGGGCGCCCCTGCGGTTGCCGGCCGCCTGCTGGCACGCTCCAAGGGGAAGGACACGACGACGGGTCACTGGGAACTGATGGGGATCGTCAACCCGGTCGCCTTCCCGACCTACCCGTACGGCTTCCCCGACGATGTGATCGATCCGTTCATGAACCGCACGGGCCGCGGCGTGCTCTGTAACGAGCCGGCGTCGGGCACCGAGGTCATCCAGCGCTACGGCGACGAGCACCGCAAGACGGGCAAGTGGATCGTCTACACCTCGGCCGACTCCGTCTTCCAGATCGCAGCGCACGAGGACGTCGTGCCGCTCGACGAGCTGTACGAGGCCTGCCGCGTCGCCCGCGAGCTGCTCGTCGGCAAGCACGCCGTCGGCCGCATCATCGCCCGGCCGTTCGCCGGCGAGCGCGGCTCCTACGAGCGCACCACCAACCGCCACGACTTCTCGCTTGTGCCCCGCCGCCCCAACTTCCTCAGCCTCATCCGCGACGCGGGTCACAAGGTCTACGGCGTCGGCAAGATCAGCGACATCTTCGCCGCGCAGGACATCGACGAGTCGTTCCCGACGAAGTCGAACGTGGACGGCATCAACACCACCGAGCGGCTGCTGCGCGAGGTCGAGTCCGGCCTGATCTTCACCAACCTCGTCGAGACCGACGCGCTGTGGGGCCATCGCAATGACCCGGTCAACTTCCATCGCTGCCTGCAGGACTTCGACCGGCGCCTGCCCGACCTGCTCGACGCGCTGCGCCCCGGCGACCTGCTCGTGGTCACCTCGGATCACGGCTGCGACCCGACGACGCCGTCGACCGACCACTCGCGCGAGCATGGGCTGCTGCTGGCCTATGTCGAGGGTCGGAACGCCGCGGGCAAGATCCACGTCGGCGAGTTCTCCGATGTAGGCGCCACGGTCAACGCCTGGCTCGGCGGGCGGACGCCGGCCAAGGGTCTGCCCGGCTCGCTCATCGTCACCCCGGAGTAGCGCTCAGGCGGCGGCAGCAGCCGCAGCGGGCGCAGGCTGGCGCCGCGGCAGAGCGCGCGGCCCAACGAGGACGAGCACCGCCACCAGCACCGCACAGGCGCCCCACATCACCGGGTAGCCCGGCCCGTCCACGACGACGCCGGCGAGCGCGCTGCCAGCAGCACCGCCCACGTTGAGCGAGCAGGAGAAGAGCGACGTCGCAGTCGCGCGCGCTTCCGGAGCGACCTCGGTGGCGCGCACCTGCAGGGTCGAGTGCGCCGAGATGAGGCCGATGCCGAGCAGCACCGCGGCGACCGCGAACCACGCCGGCCACGCACCGCCCACGGCACCGAGCACAGCCACCATGCCGATGCCGACCGCATACAGCACCGAGCCTGTGCGGAAGCGCTGCCGCTCGCGACCGACGCCGGTGCGCTTGCCCTGGTGCCTCGCGGTGAAGACCGACGCGGCACCCATCACGTCAAGCAGCAGGCCGGCGACGACGTACGACGAGCCGATGTCGTCAACGAGCACCGCACCGAGGTAGGCGCTGGCGCCCCAGAAGACGAACCCTTCCCAGACGCAGACGCCGTAGAAGCCGGGCGCGCGGCCGAGCACCTCGCGGTAGCGGGCCAGGTGGCCCCGCGACTCGCCGGGCGTGGGCGCATCGACGCCGGCGCGCTGGAAGAGCAGCGCGGGGACGGCCGCCACGACCGCGAAGATCAGGAACACGGTGCGCCAGGACGCGTACTGGGCGAGCAGGCCACCCAGCACCTGGCTGCCTGCGCTGCCGGCGATCATGCAGGAGAGGAAGAGCGAGATCGCCTTCTGCCGGTGCTCGATCTTCACCGTGTCGCCGAGGTAGGCGAGGCCCATCGGCACGACCGCCGCCGCCGAGATCCCGGTGAGCGCACGCATCACCAGCAGCGAGTTGAGATCCGGCATCGCCGCGCAGAGGCCGGTGCCGAGGGTGAAGAAGATGAGGGTCGCGCGGATCACCTTCACCTTGCCGAGGCGGTCGCCGAAGGGGCCGTAGCAGAGCTGGAAGATCGCGTAGGCGGCGATGTAGGTCGTCGCGGTGAGGCCCGCCGTGCCAGCGCTCGTGTGGAAGTCGCGCTCGATCGCGGGCAGCAGCGGCGTGATCACACGGCCGTCGGCCATGACGAGGAAGCCTGCGATGCAGAGCAGCCAGAGCGGGGCGGGGGCACCTTTACGCAGCACGCGTGCCAGTATCCCGGCAGGCGGCGGACGGCTGTGGCAGCAACAATCCCGGAATGACCCGTGCCGTGGAGCTGATCGAGCGCAAGCGCGACGGCGAGGAGCTGCCCCGCGAGGAGCTCTCCGAGCTGATCCTCGGCTACGCCCGTGGCGATGTGCCCGACTACCAGATGGCTGCCTTCCTGATGGCCGTCTACTTCCGTGGCCTGACCGCCGCCGAGACCTTCGCCCTCACCGACGCGATGGTGCGCAGCGGCGAGACCCTCGACCTGCACGCGGCGCTCGGCCGCAAGGCAGTGGACAAGCACTCGACCGGGGGCGTGGGCGACAAGACCTCGCTCGCGGTCGGGCCGATCGTGGCGGCCTGCGGCGTCCCCTTCGGAAAGATGAGCGGACGCGGCCTCGGCCACACCGGCGGCACGCTCGACAAGCTGGAGTCGATCCCCGGCTTCCGGGTGGAGATCAGCACCCAGGACTTCCTCCGCCAGGTGCGCGAGACCGGCCTCGCGATCGTCGGGCAGACCGGCGACCTCGTGCCGGCAGACAAGAAGCTCTACGCCCTGCGTGACGTGACCGCGACCGTCGCGAACGTCTCGCTGATCGCCGCGTCGATCATGTCCAAGAAGATCGCCGCCGGCGCCGACGCCATCGTGCTCGATGTGAAGACCGGTGACGGCGCGTTCATGAAGACGGTGGACGAGGCGCGCGCCCTGGCCCGCACGATGATCGAGCTCGGCGAGCGCGCCGGCCGCGAGGTTGTCTGCATCGTCAGCGACATGGAGCAGCCGCTGGGCCGCGCGGTCGGCAATGCGCTGGAGATCCGCGAGGCAGTCGAGATGTTGAAGGGCCAGGGCCCCGCGGACTTCACCGAGCTCGTGCTGGACGCCTGCGGCAAGCTGCTCGCGCTGAGCGACCTCGGCGTGGACGAGGTCGAGGGGCGCCGCCGGGCCGAGGCTGCCGTCGCCGACGGCAGCGCGCTCGCCGCGTACCAGACGTGGATCCGCGCGCAGGGCGGCGACCCGCGGCTGGAGGCGTTGCCCGTCGCCCCGGTCGTCCTGGACGTCCGGGCGCCCGCAGCGGGCTTCGTGACGCGTCTCGGCGCCATCGCTGTGGGCCTGGCCGCCCTGCACCTGGGTGCCGGCCGCTCGCAGAAGGAGGACGCCATCGACCACGCGGTCGGCGTCGTCGTCGAGCGCAAGCGCGGCGACCGGGTCGAGGCCGGCGACGTGCTCGCGCACATCCACGCCCGCAGCGACGCTGCAGCGGCTGGCGCCGCGGCCGAGGTGCTCGCTGCCTACAGCTTCGGCCCCGTGGCGCCCGAGCCGCGGCCGATCGTCATCGACGTGCTCCGCTAGCCGGGGAGGGTCGCCACCATGCCCGAACTGCCCGAGGTCGAGACCGTGCGCCGTGCCCTGGCGCCGCTGCTGGAGGGCCGCACCATCGTCGAGGCCCGCATCGACGACCCGCGCCTCGTCCAGCCGCGCGACCGCGTCGAGGCTGCCGCCGAGCTGCTGGGCGAGACGTTCGCCGTCGCCGACCGCCGCGGCAAGTACCTGCTGCTGCGCCTGGCCAGCGGGCGCGTCCTCGTCGTGCACCTGCGCATGACAGGCGCCTTCGTCGCCGGTGCGGCGGCTGCCGCCGACGCACCGGCGATCCCGCACCTGCGCGCTCTGCTGGTGCTCGACGACAGCTCGCGCATCGCCTTCCGCGACGTGCGCCGCTTCGGCACCTGGACGCTCCTCGAGCCGCACGAGGTCGAGCCGTACCTGGACGGGCGCCTCGGCCCCGAGCCGCTCGGCTCGTTCACCGCCGCGGCCTTCGCGCAGCGCATCGGTGCCCGGCACGCACCGGTCAAGGCCGTCCTGCTCGATCAGAAGGCGATCGCCGGTGTCGGCAACATCTACGCCGACGAGGCGCTGTGGCGCGCGTCGATCCACCCGCTCGTGCCCTGCGCCGATCTGGCGCCCGCGCAGCTGCGCTCGCTGCACCGTGCCGTGCGCGCCGCCCTGGAGGCGGGCATCGAGCGCCAGGGGGCAACCCTGCGCGACTACCGCGCCCCCGACGGCTCCGCGGGCGGCATGCAGGACGAGTTCAAGGTGTACGGACGCGACGGGGAGCCGTGCCTGCGCTGCGGCGGCCCGATCTCGAAGATCCGCGTCGCCGGGCGCGGGACGCACTTCTGCCCGCGCTGCCAGCCCGCGCCGGTCAGGCTCGCCGCCGACAAGGCCTCCGGCCCGGCCGCAGTCCGCCGGCCGAGCTAGCTCCGCTGTCCGGTCGTGGCGGGCCCGGCTCGCGTTCCGCCGCCCGGGGTACTACAGTCGCTGCATGAGACTCTCGAAGCTGCTGCCGTGGCGCCGCAAGCGCCACCACAAGGTCGCGCCGGTGCGCGGGTTCCTCTCTGCCGAGGAGCGGCGCGCGCTGAGCGAGAAGGAGAAGAAGAAGTAGAAGCAGGCCGCGAGCGGCCGTCCGCAGAGGCTAGGCCGCGAGCAGCTTGTCGAGCTCGCCTGTGGCGTCGAGCCGGCGCAGGTCGTCGTAGCCGCCGATCGGCGTGCCGTGGATCACGATCTGCGGCACCGTCGAGCCACCGGTCAGCTCGTGGATCTTCTCGCGGAAGTTCGGGTCGTCGGCGAGGTTGATCTCCTCGAACTCGACGCCCTTCTGCTGGAGGAAGGCCTTCGCCCGCACGCAGTAGGGGCACCAGTTGGTCGAGTACATGACGATTCCCATGTGCGTTCCAACGGTAGCGCTGCCGCTGGTATTCCGCAGCTGACGTGCCGCCGCGAGGCGCGGCTGCGGGCCGCGCGCCTCGTACACTCCGGGCATGGCCGCGCGCAGCTTTCGCACCGAGGCCGTCGTGCTCCGCTCGCTGCGTCTCGGCGAGGCCGACCGCATCGTCCACCTGGCCTCGCTGGAGCATGGGCGGATCGGCGCCGTCGCGCGTGGCATCCGCAAGACCACCTCGAAGTTCGGTGGGCGCCTCGAGCCGCTGTCCCACGTCGAGCTCGAGCTCACACGCGGCCGCGGCGAGCTGCACACGGTGACGGGCGTGCAGCTGCTGGCCTCCCACCAGCGCTCCCGCGACGACAGCTACCGCCTCTCGGTGGGCCTCGTCGGCGCCGAGGCGGTGCTCAAGCTCTTCCCCGAGGAGGAGGCGAACCAGCGCGCGTTCCAGGCGCTGACCCGCTTCCTCGACCTGCTCGACGACCTGCCGCGCCCGACCACGGCCGACGGCACGCCGCTCCCGGGCGACCGTGCGGCGTTCGAGCCGCTCGTCCTGTCGTTGCAGCTCAAGCTGCTCTGGGTCGCCGGCTACCTGCCGCACCTCGAGAGCTGCGCCGAGTGCGGGGCGGCCGGGCCGCTCGGCGGCTTCTCGGCCCGGATCGGCGGCGCAGTCTGTGCCCAGCACGCAGCCGGCGCGCTGCCGCTCTCGCCCGACGGGCTGCAGGGGATGCAGGCGCTGCTGCGAGCACCCCTCGCCGACGCCAACCGCGTGGGACTCACCGACCGCGGCGCCCGCGACTGCCACGCCGTCGTCACCGCCTCGTACGAGTTCAACGGCGGCTTCCGCCTGCGCAGCGCCACCCAGGGCTGATCCGTGCGGCGCGCTCTCGATAGCGGCTACGAGCTCGACGACGACCCCGCCCGCATCGACATCGCAGCGGTGCACGCCTTCCTCCGCGACGAGAGCTACTGGGCCGCCGGCCGATCGTTGACGACGGTGGTGGAGCAGCACGCCGCCGCGCTGCGCGTGATCGGCCTCTACGCCGTCGGCGGTGAGCAGGTCGGCTACGCGCGGATCGCCGCCACGACCGGTGGTGGCGCCTCCCTCGGCGATGTCTACGTCCTCGCAGCTCATCGCGGCCGCCGTCTCGGCCTGGCGCTCGTCGAGGAGGCGGTCGCCCGCGGCCCGCAGGCAGCGCTCGCCTGGTCGCTGCGCACGGCCGACGCCCACGCGCTGTACGAGCGCTTCGGCTTCGCCCGCGTCGACGAGAGGCTGATGGAGCGGCGCGCCGCCCCCGGCGACTACCATTCGCCCGCCGTGGCCAAGCCGCTCAACTTCCAGCAGATGATCGCGACGCTCCAGCAGTACTGGGCCGATCGCGGCTGCGTCGTCAT
>CANNRA010000106.1 GCA_947507735.1 Actinomycetota bacterium | reverse complement strand
CTCGGCGGTGCTGCCGGCCGGCAGCGGGACGGCGAGCGGGCCGGAGCCGAGCAGGTGCGTCTCGGCGCGGGCGAGGGCCGGCAGCGCAAACGCCACGGCTGCACCCGCGATGACGGCCACGCCAGCTGCACGAGAGAAGCGCTGCCCCACGCTGCGAGCGTAGCGCCCCTGGAGCAGCCTGGGGAGCGGCAGTGGCGGGTCAGACCGACGCGACGGCGACGAGCCACTCCAGGTGCGCCTCGACCTGCGGGGGGAGCTCCCGCTCGGCGCGCGCGAGCCCCTCCTCCAGCTCGCCGGGCCCGAGCAGCTGGAGCGTCGAGATGTAGCGGCCACGAATGCGTTCGAGGCAGGTCTCGCGCGCCAGCAGCCGCGTCTGCGACAGCCGCACGCTCCGTACCTCGGCGAAGCCGGCGGCACGACACGCGGACTCGAGCTCGGTCTCAGTCGGGAAGCGCTGGCGATCGATGGCCGCGAGCTGCGGGAACGCCGCGTTCAGCCAGAGCCGGTCGAAGTGCTCGGGTGCAAAGGTGGCGATGGTCAGGCGACCGTCGCCGGCCAGCACGCGCCGTGCCTCGGCGAGGGCGGCCGGACGGTCGACGAGATGGACGACGAGGCGCATCACCGCGCGGTCGAACCAGCCGTCCTTGAACGGCAGACGCTCTGCGCGCGCCTCCTTCAGCCCGACGCCCACGGGGATCCGGCCACGGGCAACCTCGAGCATCGCCGGCTCGGCGTCGACCGCCCACACGCGGGCGCCGCGCTCCGCGAGGGCTACCGCCAGCGCGCCGGTGCCGCAGCCGATGTCGAGCACCCGCCGCGCAACGAGCCCACCCTCGCGCACGAGCAGCTCCAGCAGCTCGTGCCACTCCTCGTCGGCCGGCCGCAGTGCGTCGTAGCGCGCGGCGACGAGCGCGAAGTCAGGCTTCGGCGACGTCATCGCCAGGCCCTGGTTCGGCCGGGGCGTCCGGCCGGCGCGGCCGCTCCTCGGGCGCAGCGCCACCCTTGACCAGCACCGGTGCACCGCGCTCGGGGAACGGCAGCTCGATGACGTCGAAGTCGCGCGGCACGACGGTGTTCGGGAAGACGGTGCGCGCCTCGCGTGCGATCTCCGGCCCGAAGTAGCGACCCGAGAGGTGCGTCAGCACGAGCAGCTGCACCTGCGCGGCCAGCCCGACCTTCGCGGCGTCGAGCGCCGTCGAGTGGCGGGTCTCGAGCGCGCGCTCACGCTCCTCCTCGACGAACGTCGACTCGTGCACGAGCACGTCGGCGCCTGCGGCCGCCGCGACGACGGCCGCGAACGGCGCGGTGTCGCCTGCGATCACGAGCTTGCGCCCGCGACGTGCCTCGCCGACAACCTCGCGCGGGTGGATGCGCGTGCCGTCGTCGAGGGTGATCGCCTGGCCGTGCTGGAGCGCACCGCGGGCGGGGCCGTTCGGGACGCCGAGCCGGTCGGCCGCGGCCGGGTCGAAGCGGCCGGGCCGCTCGTCCTCGACGAGGGCGTAGCCGACCGCCGCGACGCCATGATCGAGAGCGAAGACGCGCAGCTCGTAGCCGTCGCGCGGCAGCGCCTCGCCGACCTCGACCTCGCGCAGCTCGAGCGGATAGGAGAGGCGTCCGTGGATCCGGCGCAGCGCGCCCATCGTGTCGTGCAGGCCGCGCGGCCCGTGCACGGTCAGCGGCAGGTCGCGTCCGCGCAGGGCGAACGTCTTCAGCATGCCGGGCAGGCCGAGGATGTGGTCGGCGTGGTAGTGCGTCAGGAAGATGTCGGTGAGCTCGGGCAGGCCGACCTGCGAGCGCAGGAGCTGCCGCTGGGTGCCCTCGGCGCAGTCGAAGAGCAGCCGCTCTCCCCCGCGCCGGACGAGCAACGCCGCAGGGGCGCGGTGCGCGGTCGGGGCCGAGGCAGCAGTGCCCAGCAGGACGAGATCGAGGTCCACAGACAACGATGATCGCAGAGTGGAGCCGACGAGCAGCCGGCTGCCCCTCTGCGTCAGTCGACCGGGATGACCAGCGACTGGCCCGGCGTCAGCGTGGCGCTGGCGAGATGGTTGCGCTCCTGGATCCGCCAGATGCCCTTGCGAACGTCGCCGCGGTAGAGCGTGCCGGCGATCGACCAGAGGGTGTCCGACGGCTGGACGACATAGCGAGCCTCATGGCTGGCGCCGTCCGACCGATGCGCAACCACCGCCACCACGAGGGCGACGGCGACGGAGAGAAGGAGGATTCGAGCGAACATGTGTTCGGGGAGTATGCACCGAACACATGTTCGTGTCAAGGACTTATTTCAGCACGCCGGGCAGGAAGCGGCCGTCCCGATAGACGACCCTCCCGTCGGCCCAAACCTCGCCACCGCAGCGCAGGTCGCAGACCATGTCCCAGTGCAGGGCAGACTCGTTGAGGCCGCCCGTCTCCGGGTAGCTGGCGCCCAGCGCCAGGTGCATCGTCCCGCCGATCTTCTCGTCCAGCAGCGTCGAGCGGCTGAACTCGGTGAGGCTCTCGTTCAGGCCGAAGGCGATCTCGCCGACCCGGCGCGCGCCCTCGTCCTGGGCGATCATCGCGCGCAGGAACTCCTGGCCGCTGGTCGCCGTTGCCTCCACCACCTCGCCGCCGACGAAGCGCAGCCGCGCCCCGGTCACCTCACGCGCCCGGTAGACCGCGGGAAAGCTGAAGGCGATCGTCCCTTCCACGCTCGACTCGACCGGCCCGGTGAAGACCTCGCCGTCGGGGAAGTTCTCGCGGCCGCTGCACGGCACCCACGACCGCCCGCCGACCCGCAGGCGCAGGTCGGTGCCCTCGGCCAGGAAGTGCAGCTCGTCCACCGTGTCCAGGTAGGTGGCGGCATGCTGCAGCTCGACAGCGAACGCCTCCCAGCGGGCCACGGGATCGGGGTCGTCGAGCAGGCAGGTGGCCGCCAGCAGCTCCTCGTAGTCGTGCAGCGACAGGCCCGCGTCCTGGGCGGCCGACAGCGTCGGATAGCCGACGACAACCCAGCGCAGGTCGCCGGAGGCACCACGCTCCAGGAAGCGCTTCGTCAGGTGGGAGCGCGCGCGGGAGCGGCGGGCCAGGCGGGCCGGGTCGGCCGTCGCCAGCGCACGCGAGTTCCACTCGGCATCGAGGACGATGCGCACGTCCGACTGCTCCGTCACCACCTCGCTACCCGGGTCGATCCAGTCCAGCGTCTCCTCGGACGCCTCGCGGGCGAACAGCTCGACCGCGCCGTCCAGCTCGATCCGGGTCACCGGGTGGCCGCCGGCACGCAGGATCTCCCGCGAGACGGCGAGCACGAACTCCGAGCAGTAGGCGGGCGCATCGATCACGCAGACGTCGCCCGGACGGACGGCCGTCGAGTAGCGGACGAGGATCCGCGCGAGGGCCTCGAGGCGGTCGCTCCTCACGCCGTGCCTCCGCCCGAGACGTCGTGCAGGAAGCGGCCGTCGCGGAAGATCGGCTCGCCGTCGGCGAGCACCTCCGCCCCGGCCCGCGTGTCGAGCACGAGGTCGGTGTGGACGGCCGAGAGATTGCTGCCCCCGGCCTGCGGGAAGCCGCGACCGAGCGCCAGGTGCATCGTCCCGGCGATCTTCTCGTCGAGGCCGATGTGGCGCAGTGGCCGGTCGAGCTCCGGGTTGAGGCCGAAGGCGACCTCGCCGAGCAGGCTCGCCCCGGCATCGGTCGCGAGCATTGCCTGGAGATGCTGCTGCCCCACGCGCGCCTCGGCGTGGACGACGCGACCGCCCTCGAAGCGCAGGCGCACGCCGTCCAGCTCGTGGCCGCCAAAGGCGACCGGGAACGAGAAGGCAACCTCGCCGCGGGCGCTCGTCTCGAGCGGGCTCGTGAACACCTCACCGTCGGGCAGGTTCTGGCGGCCGTCGGCGGCGATCCAGCTGCGCCCCGCCACCGAGAGCGTCAGGTCGGTGCCGTCGGCCAGGATGCGCAGCTCGCGCACCGGGGCGAGCGCCTCTGCCCGAGCGGCAAGGGCGACCGCGACCCCGCGCCAGTGCGCAGCCGGGTCTGGCCCATCGACGTGGCAGGCGGCGAGCAGCAGGTCGGCGTACTCGCGGTAGGAGAGCTCGGCCTCCTGCGCGTGGGCGTGCGTCGGGTAGAGGACGCCGCACCAGCGCGCCTCGCCGCGCCCCACGCGCGCACGCAGCGTCGCCGCCTGGTGCCCGAGCGCCACCGAGCGCAGCTGCTCGCGGCGCGGGTCGAGGCGCGAGCGAGAGCGGGTGTTGGTCTCGGCCCAGATGGTGACGGCCGCGTCCACCTCGGCGAGCTCGCAGGCGGCGATCGGCGACGTCCAGCCGAGCTGCTCGTCCGACCCCTCGCGCAGCAGCAGCTCCTCCAGCTCGGGCAGCTTGGCGGCCAGGATCGGCCGGGCGCCCACGCGCAGCGCCGCCTGCGCGATGGCCAGCCCGAGCGGCGTTGCAACAACGGGCACGTCGATGCGCACCGTCTCGCCTGGGCGCAGCCCCAGGCTGTAGCCGACGATCAGCTCGCCGAGCCGCTCGATGCGCTGGTCGGTCACCGTCAGCAGCCGCGGGCGGCCAGCACGGCGTCGACGAGGCGCTGCGGCCCGAAGCGCACCGGGTCGTCGGCGCCGAGACCGGTCTCGGCCTCGGCGGCAGCGATCGCCGCGCGTGCCCCCGCCTCATCCAGGAAGCGCGTGTTCAGCGCGACAGCGCAGACCTTCGCCTTGCGCGCCGGCAGCGAGGCGCGCTCGTAGAGCTCGATCACCTCGGCGAGCGGCGGGATGGCATGCCCGGGAAAGCCCTCGATCTCGGTGGCACCGGCGATGTGGCAGAGCACCAGCAGGTGCGGCATCGAGCCGTGGAAGAGGCCGAGCGTGACGCCCGAGTAGCCGGGATGCAGCAGCGAGCCCTGCCCCTCGATCCAGAGCAGATCCTTGCCGCCGCGCGCGTCGCCCTCGATCACGAGCCTTTCCGCTGCGCCGGCGATGTAGTCGGCGACGACGGCATCGACGCCGATGCCCCAGCCGGCGATGGCGATCCCCGTCTGCCCGGTCGGCACGAACACCGAGGCGAGGCCGCGAGCGCGCGCGTCGCGGTCGAGCTCGAGCGAGACGGTCATCTTCCCGATCGCACAGTCGGTGCCAACGGTGTGGACGATCGTGGCGGGGACGCGCAGGTTGGCGCCGGTCGGCACGTCGAGGTCGCGGGGCGGGCGGCGCAGGTCGGTGAGACGCACGCCGTGGGCGGCGGCCAGCTCGACCAGCAGCGGGTCGTCGGAGACGAAGTCGTGCAGGCCGCTCTCGACGTGGAGCCCCGCGCGGATGCCGTCGGCGAGGATCTCCTTCCAGCGCTGCGGCAGCTTGCCGCCGGTGGGCGCGACGCCGACCAGGATCGTGTCGGGCGCGAAGCCTGTCGTGTCGGCGACGGCCGCGACGATCGGGATGCCCTTGTGCAGCTCACCCGCGCGCGCCGAATCGATGACCGCGACGACGGTGTCCTGCCCGTAGTCGACGACGCCCCGCATCGTCTTGCCGTGGTGCGGGTCGTTGGAGTGCCCCTCGGCGAGGATGACGAGCCGCCGGCCGGCAGCGGCGGAGAGTGCGTCGCTCACGCTGCCGTCCCCTCGGCCGGCGCGACACCGAAGCCGGGCGCATCCGCCGGCACCTGCACGCCGCCGGTGAACGCCAAGCCCGGCCAGGGGTCGTAGGCCAGCAGGAGGTTGCCGTCGAGATCGACGTGGTCGAAGAGGCTCGCGATCTGCGCGCCCGCCGCGATGCCGAGGCCGCTCTCGACCATGCAGCCGAGCATCGTGCCGAGGCCGAGCGCGCGCGCCGCGTGCACCATGCGCACCGCCTCGCGCAGCCCACCCGACTTGGCCAGCTTGATCGTCACGCCGTGGCCGCGCTCGGCGCAGGCGAGGATGTCGGCGAGGGTGTGGCAGTCCTCGTCGACGTAGATCGGGAGCGGCGCCTTCGCCTTCAGCTCGGGGCCGCCGGGGTCGCCGGCGGGCAGCGGCTGCTCGCAGTACTGCACGCCGAACCGGTGCAGGTGCTGCACGTTCTCGAGCGCCTCGGCGAACGTCCAGTACTCGTTGACGTCGACCTGGAGGGGCATGTCCGGGAGCGCGGCGCGCACCGCCTCGACGCGAGCGATGTCGAGGCCGTCGCGGCCACCGATCTTCAGCTTGAGGCGGCGGAAGCCCTTCGCCGCGGCGCCGCGGCCGTTCTCGGCCATCTCCTCCGGTGACTCCAGGGAGAGCGTCCATGAGGTGGGCGGGCCGGCCTGCGGCAGGCCGAGCAGCTTCCAGACCGGGATGCCGAGCAGCTTCCCCTGCAGGTCGTGCAGCGCGCAGTCGATAGCCGCCTTCGCGGCATGCTCGCCGGGGCGTCGGCCGAGCCGCGCCTCGATCTCCTCCAGCGCGAACGGGTCGCTGCCCAGGTCGCCGCCGCTCTCGGCCAGGAAGGCGAGCGCGGAGGCCGTCGTCTCGTCGTAGCGCTCGATCGGCGCCGCCTCGCCGTAGCCGGTGACACCGCCGTACTCGATGGCGCAGGCAACCGTCTGCGTGTCGTCACGGGTCTCCCGCGCGATGCGGAAGGTGTTGGCGAGGGGGATTGACTGCTCCCAGGCGCGAATCTGCATGCGCGGAAGCGTACGTGGTGCAGGAGATGCGCCCGAGAGGATTCGAACCTCTGACCTCCCGCTCCGGAGGCGGGCGCTCTATCCACTGAGCTACGGGCGCTCGTGACCGAACCAGTGTACGCGCAAGGTGCGCAGGCCGGAGAGCGAACGAGAGAGCAAGAGCGAGGTGCCCGCCTCGCGGAGGAGGCGGGCACCAGCTCCGAAGCGCTACCTAGCGCAGTAGCTCGACGTTGCTTGCCTGAGCGCCCTTGGGGCCCTGGCTGACGTCGAACTGCACCTTCGCGCCCTCAGCGAGCGTCTTGAAGCCGCTCCCGAGGATGCCGGTGTGATGGACGAACACGTCCGGCTGCCCGTCGTCGGGGCTGATGAAGCCGTAGCCCTTTGCGTCGTTGAACCACTTCACGGTTCCCGTTGCCACGTTGATGAACACCTCCCTCCACAACTAACGAACTCGTGAGGAAGGCGTAGAAGCCGACGGACACGCGTTCTTCGGAACTGGTACGCGGAGCAAGATAGCGCACGAAATCGCATTCCGAAAGGGCGAAAATGAGAGCTGTCACACAGGCGGCAGGAGCCTCGGGGAGGCGCTCGTTCCGACCCCGGCGCGCCTCCGGCCAGCGCGGCTCTGCGCCGTCACTCGGCGGCGGTCGCTGCAGTCCCCGAGGCTGCAGCAACGAAGCGGGCGAGCACCGCGAGCTCCGACGCCGTCAGGTGCACGCCGAAGCCCTGCGAGAGCGCGTGCTGCTGGACGATGCCGTTGACGACCTCGGCCGCGCTGAGCGCCTTCGCATCGAGCCGCGCGGCGGTGACGCCGGTCGCGCCGGCGGCCGGGAGCGCATGGCACATGCCGCAGTAGCCGCGGTAGAGCGACGCCGGATCGCGCGGGCGGGTCGACCGGTTCTTCGCGGTCGCGGCGATGTAGCCGGCGAGCTGCGCGATCTGCGTCGCCGTGAGCCGCGTGCGGAACGACGGCATGCTGATCGAGCCGCGCGTCAGCTGCCGCGCGATCTCCACCGCGGGCAGGCCGAGCACGTCGAGGCTCGGTGCCCTGGCGCCCGTTGCGCGCGCCCCGGCGAGCGCATGGCAGGCAGCGCAGCCGTTGTCGGCGAAGAGGGTGG
>CANNRA010000105.1 GCA_947507735.1 Actinomycetota bacterium | reverse complement strand
GCGCTGCGCGCCCACCCGCCAGCAGCACCTCGACCAGGGCGCGACGCACCCCGTCGGCAGCGGCCGGCGAGCACCCCTCGCCCCGCGCGAGCGCCCGCAGCGCATCGGCCATGACGCCCCGCTCCGCCGGCTCGTCGGCAAGCAGTGCGGTCGCACGCATCGCAGCCGCCCACGCCCCATCGCCCTCACCGAGCAGCGCGGCGAGCGACTCCCGGAGCTGCTCGGTACGGAACACGTCACCCTGGAACAGCGAGAGCTCCCAGCGGTCGAGCGCGTCGCCCAGCGACGCGTCGCCGTCGGCGAGCACCAGCTGGCCACGCAGCCGCTGCGCCAGCCCAGCACGCACCGCATCGAGGCGTACCGGCTCGCCCAGCGGCAGCGTCGCGGCGATCGGCAGCACCGGCCGGATGCCGTAGGGACGGAGGTCGAGCGTCTCGAAGAGCACCGGCCCGGCAGCGATCGCACCGTTGGTGGCCAGGCGCAGCGCCGTCACCGCGTCGGCAAGCTCGGCAGCGCCATCGGGCACATCCGGGTCGTCAACGGCCAGCTTGCGCTGGAGCTCGAGCACGCAGAGGCGGTCGGTCTCGCGGCCGAAGTCGCGCGGCAACAGGTTGCGCGCCTCGGGCCAGTGATTCGCCAGCTCGCCGGTCTCGGCGCGGCGGATGCGGATGCCGTCGCCCAGCTCGGCCGGGTGTCCCAGCTCGAGGCCGATGACCGGCGCGAGCGCGGTGTAGAGGCGGCTCTCGCCGAAGAGGGTGTGCTCGAGCTCGCCGTAGACGCGCTCGAAGCAGGCGTCCTGCCAGTCGAAGCCGCCACACGCATCGGCGAGGGAGGCGACGAGCGGGAAGAGGATGCTGCGGGCGAGCGCCTGCTCCTCGTCGGCACGACCGCCGGCGTGGGCACGGGCGAAGATGCGGGCGGCAGGCTCACGCAGCAGCTCCTCGACCGCGATGCGCGCGTCCTCGAGGTCGAGCAGGCGGGCCTCGCGCTGCTCCACGTAGTCGCGCACCAGCGGGCGCAACTCGTAGAGCGCGGGCTTGCCGTACGAGGTGTGCTCCTCGAACGCGAACGGGATCTCGTCGCCCTCGCGGACGTCCCGGTCGAGCAGCGCGAAGGCGCCGAGACAGAAGCCCCGCAGGGCGTGCTGGAGCAGTGAGGAGCGGACGGGCATGCCTGTGAGGTACGCCTCCGAGCTCCAGCCTCCTGCCTCCGCGGAGCAGCAACCGCCGTTCACCCGCACGTCTGTCCAATCTCTGTCTACCATTGCCACGATGTCGCCTGGCCTCAACATCGCGGCCCTGTCCCGTCGGACAGGTGTCGCGCCCGACACGCTGCGCAAGTGGGAGCAGCGCTATCGCATCCTTCGCCCCACCCGCACCGCGGGTGGCCAGCGCCGCTACAGCGAGCAAGACGTCGATCGCGTGCTCTGGCTGTAGGCGCGCCTGGAGGAGGGCTACCGCATCGGCGAGGCAGCGGCCCTGCTCGGCCTCGACTCCGACGAGACGGCGACCGACCCGGCCGATCACGCCACGCTGATCTTCGAGGCAGCCGCACGGAGCGACGCCGCAGCCGTCAACCGCCTGCTCGACCACGCCTTCGCCCACGACCTCCTGACCGCGTGCAACCTGATCGTGCAGCCGCTGCTCGTGCATGTCGGCGAGGCGTGGCATGCCGGCACCTTCAGCATCGGCCAGGAGCACCTCGTGACGAGTGCCGTGCGCGCGCGGCTGGAGCGCAAGCTCGCCGAGACGCGCGCCGCTGTGCATGGCCGCGCGGTGCTCGCCTGCGGCCCCGGCGAGCGCCACGAGCTGGGTCTGCTGATGCTCGCCGTGCTGCTGCGCGCCGACGGCTGGGACATCGCCTACCTCGGCCCCGACATGCCGGTGGACGAGACGATGCGGCTGGCCCGCGAGTCGAACGCGCAGCTCGTCGCCTTCAGCGTCGGCACGCGCGAAGCGGCCGATGCGCTCGAAGCAGGCCTGCATGAGACCGAACGGCCGACGAATCTCAGCCTGCTCGTCGGCGGGATCGCAGCGAACCCCGTCCTGGCGGGCCGCATCGGAGGCAGCTACCTCGGCAGCGACCTCCCGAAGGCGACCGCCGCTCTGCGCGCGCCGACCGCAACCGTCGCGTAGCTCACAGCCGCCGCGCGCGTCCAGCAGCTCTGCGCCCGGCAGCGCCGGCGTCTAGGCCGTCACGGCAGGCGCGAGCGGCAGCTCGACCCAGAACTCGGAGCCGCCGGCCATGCCGACGCCGCGCCCATCCACGCCGATCCGCCCACCCATGCCCTCGACCAGGCTACGGCAGATGTAGAGGCCGAGCCCCGTGCCGCCGACGCCTCGCGTGAGGCTCGGGTCGAGGCGATAGAACTTGGCGAAGATGCGCTCGCGCTCGGCGGGCGGGATGCCGAGACCGCGGTCGGCGACGGCGATGCGCAGCCGGCCGGGCGCTGCGACCGTCACGCTCACCTCGACCGTGCCGCCATCCGGCGAGTACTTGATAGCGTTGTCCACGAGATTGATCAGCACCTGGCGCAGCCGGTCGGGGTCGGCGAGGCAGCGCACCGCGCTGGCGTCGCCAACGGGCACCGACACCGGCGGCAGCTCGATGCCCTCGGGCGCTCGTTGGCGTCCCAGCTCGGCGACCTCGTGGGCGATCAGCAGCGGATCGCAGTCGGAGACCTGGAGCGTGAGCGCACCGGCATCGAGCCTGCTGGCCAGCAGCAGCTCGTCGAGGATCCCGGAGAGCCGCTCGGACTCGCTGGCGATCAGAGACAGCAGCTGGGTGCGACGCTCCTCGGGCAGCTCGCGGCGCAGCAGCGTCAGCGCTGCCCCGTAGACGGCGGAGAGCGGCGTGCGCAGCTCGTGCGAGGCGGTCGCAACGAAGTCCCGGCGCGCCTCCTCCAGCGCCCGCTCCTCGGTGAGATCACGGAAGGCGAAGACCGAGCCGGCGGCGTACTGCACCCCGGAGAAGGAGAGCCACAGCTCGCGGGCGCCGAGGTCGAAGCGCAAGGCCTCGCGCGGGCGCTCTCCGTCGCCCGTGGCCACGCGCTCCCACCCGTCGAGCACCGTCACGATCAGGCGGCCCAGCGCCTCCTCGGCCGGGATGCCGGTGATCAGCGCCGCGGCGGGATTCCAGATCAGGATGCGACCGGCGCGGTCGAGCTGGAACACGCCCTCGCCGATGCGCTCGAGCACGGCGGCTGCATCGGCGCGCCCGGCGAGCTCCTCGTTGAGGCGGGCGCGCTCCAGCGCCTGCGAGCAGAGCCGGGCGAGCGTCTCGAGCAGCGCGCGCTCGTCAGCGTCAAAGGTGCGCGGCGTCACGAAGTCGATGGTGAGGAAGCCGATTCCCTCGCCGCGCACGAGCAGCGGCAGCATCGCGACAGCCTCGAAGCCTTCGGCGCGGTGCGCGTGCTCGGCCTCGGACATCAGCTCGGCGAGCGCATCTGCCGACTCGATCCAGACGGGCTCGGTCGCTCGCATCCACTCGACGAGCCGACTCGGCCTGGCGACATCGATCGACCGGAACTGCTCGACCAGCGACGCCGAGAACCCGGCCTCGGCGACAAGCTCCAGCTTGCGCCCGTCGCGGTCGAGCAACGAGACCCAGCCGGCCTGCGCATCGGCGGCGGCAACGCCTTGATGCACCAGCACCCCGGCGACCTGCTTCGGGGTGAGCGCGCCGGCCAGGTCGCTCGTCACGCGTTGCAGCAGCGACGAGCGGTGCGCGGCGCGCTCGGCGGCGGCGCGGGCAGCTACGGCCTCGGAGAAGAGCTGCGAGCGTTCGATCGCGGAGGCGCAGTGGTCGGCGAGCGCCTCCGTGTAGAGGATGTCCTGCTCGGTCGTCCAGGCGTCGTCGCCGCCGAACGAGAAGCCGATCACGCCGAGCGTGCCGCCGCGGCCGCGCAGGGGCAGCGTGACGAGCACGCGCTCGTTATCCGACTCGGCGGCCAGGTCGGGGAAGCGCTGCAGCCGCTCGGCGCCCGCACGCACGACGACCGTCCGTCCCTCGGCGTAGACAACGGGAGCGGGCAGGCGCGCGTCGAGCGGAATGCGCGACCAGCGCTCGGAGACGATCTCCGGGTAGCCGCGGTAGCCGACGAGCCGTAGCTCGTGCCCAGCCGGGGAGGGCAGCACGACGAAGGCGCCAGTCGCGCCCAGCACTTCCAGCCCCTGCGCCAGCACGGCGGCGACGACGTCCTCGAGGCTGAGGGCATCGGCAAGCTGCGCCGTCAGCTCGGCGAGCAGGGCGAAGCGGGTGAGGGCGGCGTCCATCGCCGCAGAGGCTACGCGACGCCAGCCAGCAGGAACGCGCGCTGCTCGCGCAGCATCTCGCGGGCGATCACCAGACGCTGGATCTGGTTGGTGCCCTCGTAGATCTGCGTGATCTTGGCGTCACGCATCATGCGCTCCACCGGGTACTCCTTGATGTAGCCGTAGCCGCCGAGGATCTGCACCGCATCCGTGGTGACCTCCATGGCCACATCGGTGCAGAAGAGCTTGGCCATCGCCGAGACCTTGGTCAGATCGGCGGCGGGCGCGTGCTCGTCGATCATCATCCCGACCTTGTAGAGCAGGCCGCGGGCGGCCTCGCACTTGGTCTCCATGTCGGCGAGCATTCCCGCGATCAGCTGGTGCTGGGCGATCGGCTTGCCCATCGTCTCACGCGTCTTGGCGTACTCGAGCGCATAGTCGGTGGCGCCCTGCGCGAGGCCGAGGCCCTGCGCCGCGATGCCGGGGCGCGAGTGATCGAGCACGCGCATGGCGATCTTGAAGCCCTCGCCCTCCTCGCCGAGCAGGTTCTCGGCGGGCACGCGCAGGTCGTTGAAGTAGAGCTCGCCGGTGACCGAGCCCTTGATGCCCATCTTCTCCTCGATGCGCGAGACCTCGAAGCCGGGGGTGTCGGCCTCGACGATGAACGCCGAGATGCCGCGATGGCCCGCGGTCGGGTCGGTCTTGGCGAAGACGATGTAGATCCCGGCGACGTTCGCGTTGGTGATGAAGCGCTTGCTGCCGTTGATCACGTAGTGGTCGCCGTCGCGGCGCGCCTCGCTGCGCATCGCAGCCGAGTCCGAGCCGGACTCCGACTCGGTCAGCGCGTAGGCAGCGAGCAGCTCGCCGGTCGCCATCCGCGGCAGGTACTTCTGCTTCTGCGCCCGGTTGCCGGCGAGGCGGATCGGCAGCGAGCCGAGCTCCTGGGCGGCGAGCAGCAGGCTCGTCGTGGCGCACACCTTCGAGAGCTCCTCGATCGCGACGAGCGTCATCAGGGTGCCGGTGCCGGTGCCCCCGAACTCCTCCGGGATGCAGAGCGCGAAGACATCGGTCTCGCGCAGCACGGCCACCATGTCCCAGGGGAACTCCCCGCTGGCGTCGATGTCGTGGGCGCGCGGCGCGACCTTCTCGCGGGCCAGGTCGCGGATCAGCTCGCGGATCTCGCGCTGATCGTCGGAGAGCGGGTCGTAAGGCATGCCTCCGATTGTATAGGAGGGACTCCTCCTAATCGGGGGTGCCGGTAGAGTCGGCCACGTGATTCTCGACAACGGCGTCATCCGCCCGATGGACACGTTCCTGCCGAGCGCCCGGGCGCTCGCCATCGCTGCCGACCAGATCGCCGGCGGCGTCGGCGTGCACGAGTCCGCCCTGCCCAGCCCCGAGGTCGTCGATCTCGGCGGACGTTGCGTGCTGCCCGGCTTCAATGACGCCCACGTCCACTTCGCGCAGTGGGCGATCGCCCAGCGCGAGGTGAAGCTCGCCGGGCTGCCCTCCGCCGCCGCGGCCTTCGAGTGCGTGCGCGTCGCCGCCTCCCATCTGCCCCCCGGCGCCTGGCTGCGCGGCCGCGGCTGGCGCGCAGGCGACTGGGGCCCCGGTGGCCTCGAGCCGACCCGCGCCGAGCTGGATGCGGCCGTCCGCGACCGGCCAGCGGCGCTCGTCTCGCGCGACTCGCACTCCGTGCTGCTCTCGTCGGCTGCGCTCGCGCTGGCGGGCGGAGATCTCGCCGCGCCCGGCGGCGTCGTCGAGGTCGATGCCAGCGGCCAGCCGACCGGCATCCTGCGCGAGGAGTCGGCCTGGCAGTTCCTCGCCCGCTTCGCGACCCCCTCGCGCGCCGAGCTGCTCGACGCGATGCGCCAGGCGCAACGCTTTGCCCTCTACCGGGGCGTCACCGCGATCCACGACTTCGACGGCGACCTGGGCGGGCTCGACCTCCATCAGCGCCTCGTCGGCGAGGGGTCGCTCCAGCTGCGCGTCCTGCAGTCGCTGCCGGCGTCGCGCATCGCTGCGCTGCGCTCGCTCGACGTGCGCTCCGGCTTCGGCGGCCCGCACCTCGCGCTCGGCCACCTCAAGGTGTTCATGGACGGGACGCTCGGCTCGGGCACCGCGCTGATGCTGGACGGCAGCGGCGTCGAGATCACCTCGCGCGCCGAGCTGCAGGAGATCGTGCGCGAGGCCACCGAGATCGGCTTCCCGGTTGCCGTGCACGCGATCGGCGACGCCGCCAATCGCAACGCGCTCGACGCCTTCGAGGCGACCCGTGAGCTCTGGGAGCCGAAGGGCCTGCGCCACCGCATCGAGCACGCGCAGTGCCTCCACGCAGACGACCTGCCCCGCTTCGCCGAGCTCGGCATCACCGCGTCGGTGCAGTTCTCGCACGCACCCGCCGACCGCGACCTCGCCGACGAGCGCTGGGCCGGCCGCCTCGACGGCGCCTACGCCTTCCGCAGCCTGCTGGACAGCGGCGCGCGTCTGGTCAACGGCTCGGACGCGCCGATCGAGGAGCTCGATCCGCTCGCCGGCATTCGCGCCGCCGTGCTGCGCACCCTCGACGACCGCCCCGCCTGGCGCCCCGCCGAGGCCGTCACGATGTGGGAGGCGATCGATGCCTCGACCGCCGCACCGGCCTGGCTCGCCCGCGAGGAGCGCCGCCGCGGCAAGCTGATCCCGGGCCAGCTCGCCGACCTGACCGTGCTCAGCCACGACCCGTTCACGACGCCCGTCGAGGAGCTCGAGACGATCGAGGTCGTGGCGACGATGGTCGGCGGCCGCTGGCTGCACAACCCGCCGCCCTGGGACTGAGCCGGCCCTCCCGGGCCGAGACGGATCGCTCGCAGTGCACCTGCACAACCTGACCTGGGGCCAGCTCGACCGGCTCCGCAGCGACGACGGGCGCATCGTGCTGCCGCTCGGCTGCACCGAGCAGCACGCCCACCTCTCGCTTGGCACCGACACGATCGAGGTCGAGCGGATCGCCGTCGAGGCCGCCGCGCCGCTCCACGTGCCGGTGCTGCCTGCGTTGCCGTACGGCGTGACGCCGCAGCTCGCGGCCTTCCCCGGCAGCCCGTCGCTGCGCCCGGAGACGCTGGCGCTGCTCGTCGGCGAGGTGCTGGAAAGCCTCTCGCTACAGGGCTTTCGTGCGGTGCTCGTGCTGAACGGCCACGTCGGAAACACCCTGGCGCGCGCGGCCATCGAGGCCCGCGCCGCGACGGGCGCCGCCGCGCTCCGCGTCACCTGGCATGACTGGTGGGCGCCGCCCGAGGTGCTCGACCTGATGGAGCTCGCTGCCGACGGGCCCGTGGCAGGACACGCCTCCTGGATCGAGAGCTTCCCCTGGGTGCGCGTCCCCGGTGTCGCGCTGCCCGCCGGCACGAAGCCTGCGGTGGCGCTCGACGAGCTCGCCCCGATCGACCCGCGTGAAGCGCTGCGCCTGCTCGGCGACGGCAGCTACGGCG
>CANNRA010000104.1 GCA_947507735.1 Actinomycetota bacterium | reverse complement strand
GAGCTCGGCGATGCAGTCGCCCGCGTCGCCGCGGTAGCCGGCGAAGACGACCCGCTCGGCGACTCCCAGGTTCGCTGCGAGCTCGCGCAGCAGGCGCTCGTAGGCGCCGCCCTGCTCGAGGTCGGCGCCTACGAGCAGCAGCCAGGCAGCAGGAACCTCGGCCAACGCGCTGATCAGCTCGTGCTGTCCTTTCATGGCGCAGAGCCGGCCGACCTCGCCGATCAGCGGCACGCCCTCCGGAATCCCGAGCTCGCTGCGCAGGCCGGGGCGGCGAGGCGCGTCGTCGGGGATGACGTCGACGCCGTTCGGGATGACCTCGATGCGCCGCGCCGGGTAGCCCTGGCGCACGAACGCGTCGCGCGTGCCGTCCGACACGGTGATCATGCGTGCCGCAAGGCGCACCGTGAGGTTGTCGAGCGTGCGCAGGATGGCGGCGGGCAGCCGCTGCGGCCGGAAGTGGTTCTCCATGTGCAGGTGCGAGACGACGGCGGCCCCGGCCAGGCGCCCCGCGACACGGGAGAGCACGTTGGCTGCCACGGCCGTGTGGGTGTGCAGGATGTCGGCCCGCTCCCCGCGCAGAATCCCGACCAGCCGGATGAGGTCGCCCACGCGGAATGTGCGGTTGACGTCGGCGATGTGGACGGCGATGCCCTCGGCGCGCAGGAGGTCGATGAAGGCGCCTTCGCTGGGGGCGACGACCGACACCTGGTCGCCGCGGTCGCGGGCTGCGCGAATCAGCCGGAGCGCCACGAGTTGACCACCCGCGACCTCGCCGCCAATCACCAGGTGGACGAGGTTCATGCCCGGCGGCAGACGGTGACGATCTCGGTCGCTCGATCGATCCCGTCGCGATCGATCACCAGGTCGTCGAGGGTCATCTCCTCGGTGGACGGTGTTCCGAGCAGGCGTGAGCCGCGGCGCAGCACGCCGAGGTGGCGCCGGAGGCCTAGCACGTCTAGGCGCTGTACGAGCCGGTGCGCGTCCGACTGGACGCGGCGTTGGCCGAAGGTTTCTACCTCCGCGAACGCTCCGCGCAGCAGTGCCTCGAAATCTCGACGCGAGAACTCGACGCGGTGGTACGGGTTGGCGGGCGCGTGGGTCGTCACCGCGACGTGCGGAGTCGAGACGACAAGCGTGCCGCCCGGCCGCAGCACGCGGTGCAGCTCGGCCAGCGCACGCTCCGGGTGGCTTACATGCTCGATCGTCTCGAAGGAGCAGGCGACGTCGAAGCTCGCGTCGGCGAAGCCGAGGGACTCGACGTCCATCACGTCGAACGAGCAGGTCGGCGAGGCGTAGCGGCCGCGCGCATAGGTGACCGAGTCGGCGTCGACATCGACGCCGACCACGCTCTTCGCTGCCTGGGCAAGGAACGCCGAGCCGTACCCGACACCGCAGGCCGCGTCGAGCACGTCCTTGCCGGCACAGAGGGGCAGCGCGAAGTCGTAGCGCTTCAGGTGGGCGGCCACGATGCCGGCCAGTTCGCTATCCGGAATGATCCGTTCGGGGTGACTCATCGGCGCAAGGGTATCCTCCGCGTGTGCAGGACATGCAGCGCCGACTCTCTCTCGACCTTCTCGCGTCCGCGACCCTCGCTGCTGTCATGATCCTGATCGCGTCGGGCTCGAGCGTCGTCGGCTTTGCACATCGCGTCGGCCAGCCCGGCCGCTGGGTTGCTCTGCTCGCCCTCCTTGCCGTGTCGATCGCCCTTGTTGTCGTGCGTCGGGTCCCGCTCCGGATGCCTCCCGCCGTGGTCGCAGCGGCGGCCCTGGCCGGCATCGGGATCGTCTCAACCGCGTGGTCGGTGCTCCCGGCGATCACCCTGCAGCGTGCCGTGACGTTCGCGGTTCTGCTGCTCGCCGCCGCCCTCCTCGGCATTGCTGCCGCGGTGGACGCGGCGCTCGCCCGACGGCTGATCGGTGCAATCGCTGTCGCGGCTGGTCTGCTGGCCCTGGTCGGCATCGTGGTCTACCTCGCGCGGCCATCGCTCGGGATGCAGGGCGCCACGCCCGGTACGGCCGCGCGCCTGCGCGGCTTCGGCGAGAACCCGAACACGCTGCCGATGCCCTATGCCGTGGCGCTGCCGTCGCTTGCCTGGCTCTGCTTCACCGCGACCTCGTGGCGCGCCAGGCTGCTGTGGGTCGCTACCTCGCTCCTCCTGCTCGGCTCGATCAGCGCCTCGGGGTCTCGCGGGGCGATGATCGGCGCCCTGCCGGCAACACTGCTCGTCGTGGTGCTGTCGCTGCGCGGGCGGCTGCTGCTGATCGCGTTCGTGGCGACGGTCGCCGCCTTCGCGATCGCCGTCGGCGGCACGACGGTCGCGAAACCGTTGGGCACCGCAGCGGCCGTGGTGCTCACGCAGGCCGCGGTTCCGAATCCGGTCGCTACCACGGCAAGCTCCTCGCTCGCAGCGATCTTGCTTGTTGGCGGCCGTGCCGCCGACCGCTTTCCCGTCCTGACAGCCGATCCGAACGAGATCGGCAGACCACGAATTGGCCGACCGTACCTCGATTTCCACCGCACGATGTTCGGCTCGTCGGGTCGTGCGCAGGCGTGGGACGGTGGCCTCCGTCAGAGCCTGCAGCGTCCGCTGCTCGGCTTCGGTTTCGGCACCGAGGACAGGGTGTTCATCGACCGCTACTACGTCTTCGAGAGCCGCCGGATCGAGAACTCCTACCTCGGCCTCTGGCTCCAGATTGGCGCTGTCGGCCTCTGCTGCTTCCTGCTGTTGCTGGCGCTGCTCGCGCTGCACCTGCTTCGCGGCTGGCGGAGCCTGCGCAGGGTCCGTGGCGCCGCGGTCGCCGGTGCCGGCATCGCGCTCTCCGGCGCGGTGATGGCGGTGCCGCAGTCCTACGTCTACTCCGTCGGCAACGTCGCGACCGCCGCGTTCTGGATCGGCGCGCTGCTGCTTGGCTCAAGCGTGCTCCGGAAGGACGCTGCGTGAGCGTGACGGCGTCGCGCGGAACGGGACGTCGACCGCGCCTGCTGGTGATGAACCAGTACTACTGGCCGGGCGTCGAGGCGACTGCCCACCTGCTCTCGCAGCTCTGCGAAGCGCTCTCCGACGAGTTCGAGATCACGGTCGTCACCGGCATGCTCTGGGGCGTCGAATCGGAGGCTGGCGTCAGCGAGCGGAACGGCGTGCGCATCGTGCGGGTGAAGTCCACCTCGTACGATCGCAGCAAGCTCGTTCCGCGCGCCGTCAACTACTCGACCTATCTCGCCCAGTCGTTCCGGCAGGCGTTGCTCGCCGATCGGCCGGATGCCGTCGTCTGCATGACCGACCCGCCGGTGATCGCCGACATTGCGCTCGTCGTGGCGCGACGGTTCCGGGTGCCGGTCGTCGTCATCAGCCAGGACGTGTTCCCGGAGATCGCCGTCGCGCTGAAGCGGCTGGAGAGCCCGCTGCTGATCGGCCTCCTGCGGGTGTTCGTCCGCTTCTACCTCAGCCGCGCCGACCGCATCGTCGCGATCGGCGAGACGATGCGGACGCGCCTCGTCGAGAAAGGTGCGCCGGCCGACCGCGTCCGCGTGATCCCGAACTGGACCGATCCCACGAAGATCGAGCCGCTGCCGCAGGACAACGCCTGGTCGCGGGAGCAGGGCTTCTCCGGCCGCTTCGTGGTGATGCACTCCGGCAACGTCGGGCACGCGCAGAATCTCGACGCGCTCGTTCGCTCCACGACGTTCCTACGCGACCTGGACGGGCTCGACGTCGCGATCATCGGCACCGGCGCCCGGCACGATGCACTCTTGACGCTCGCCGAGGCGCTCGAGGCCGACAAGGTGCAGTTCCTGCCCTATCAGTCGCGTGAGGTGCTCTCGCAGTCGCTGTCGGCCGCTGCCGTCCACGTCGTGGGACTTGCCAGCGGTCTCGCGGGGTACGTCGTCCCGAGTCGGCTCTACGGCATTCTCGCGGCAGCCCGCCCGGTGATCGTGGCCGCGGAGGCGCGCAGCGAGACGGCCCAGCTCGTCGAGCGTGTCGGCTGCGGCGTCGTCGTGCCACCCGGTCGGCCCGAGCTGCTGGCAGCTGCCATCCGCGATGCTCACGACGGCATCTACGACCTTGAGGCCATGGGGCGACGCGGCCGCGACTGGGTCGTCGCCGAAGGCGGCAGGGAGCTTGCCGTGTCGCGCTATCGCGAGCTGCTGCACGAGGTGACCGGCAGTGCCTAGCCTGCGCGCGATCGCCGGGTGGGGTATGCGGCGGCGCGTTGTCGTGCTCGCGCTGCTGCTCCTCCTGCTCGTCGCGGCGGCGGCCGCGATCCCGATTGGGCGCGGGGAAGGCCACCGGGCGACGGCGAAGCAGCTGCGCGGCATCGATCGGGTACGGGCGGCGATCGGTCTCAACATCCTCGGGGCGCGGCTCTCCGGCGTCGCCCAGGTAGGAGCGCTCAAGTGTCTCCTCTACCGTGCCGGCGACTACATCTATGCGCTCGAGCTCTGTGTCGACTCCACCGGCCGTCTCGTGCGCACGGTAGATGCAACCGGCGCGGCTGACGCGCAGTCCTGGGACATCACAGCGACTCCAGCTGCCGGCCCCGTGCTGCTTCAGCCCGGGCATCTCCACGATCCGGTGGCCGTGCTCGACCGCCGTGCCGCCCTCGACGGGACGATCCGTCTGCCGCACGAGAAAGGCAAGGCTTGCTTCGACAGCGTGGCGGCGCTGCTCGAGGGACGGGGGTGGGTCGACATCGCGGCAGTCTGTGCGGCCACCGTCGATCTCACGCGGCAGGCCGTCGAGGTGGCGGGCACGCTCGGTGATGCCCGCATCGCGCAGCTGCTCACCTCGGAGATTGCACCTGCTCGGGCCGAGCTCGCTCTCGCGCGGGAAGCCCTCGGCCTGACGCGTGGCCAGCTGATTGTCCAGCGGTCCGCGCTGAAGCGGCGGCATCTTCAGACGAGGACCCTCTACGAGGCGTCCACAGCGAAGTTTGCGGCCGAGCGTCGCGCGCTCGGCATCGTCGGCTGACCGGCCGTGTCGCTGCTCCGACTAGACTCGCCCTGAGTGCTGGTCGTCGAGATCCTCTTCTGGGTGTGCAGCGGGCTGATCGCCTGGACGCACCTGCTGTACCCGCTCTACGCCGCAGCCTTCGCGCGTGTCGCGGCCCGTCCGCCGCGCTCCGCCGACATCCTGCCGCGCGTGCTGATGGTGGTGGCCGCCTACAACGAGGAGTCGGTGATCGAGCGGCGCCTTGAGAACCTGCTCGCCCTCGACTACCCGCCGGAGCTGCTGCGCATCGTCGTCTCGTCGGACGCGTCGAGCGACGGCACCAACGCCATCGTCGAGCGCATCGCCGCCCGCGAGCCGCGCGTCTCGCTGCTCGTCAATCCGCGCGGCGGCAAGATCCAGGCGCAGGATCGCGCGGTGCGCGAGCAGGCCGGCGACGCCGAGGTGCTGGCCTTCAGCGACGCCAACTGCACCTGGGCGCCCGAGGCTCTACGCCTGCTGGTGCGCCCGCTCGCCGACCCGCAGGTCGCCTACGTCTGCGGCCAGCTGCGCATCCTCGACGCCGACGGTGTCAACAAGGAGGGCGCCTACTGGCGCTACGAGCTGTGGCTGCGCGGGAACGAGTCGGCGGTGCACTCGGTAACCGGCGGCAACGGCTCGATCTACGCCGTGCGCCGCGGGGCCTACGTCGAGGTGCACCCGTCGATGGGCCACGACCTCTCGTTCCCGTACCGGATGGTGCAGGGCGGGGGCCGCGCCGTCTACGAGCCGGCCGCGCTCGCCTTCGAGAAGCCCTCCACGGACACCGAGGAGGAGTACCGCCGCAAGGTGCGGATGTTCGAGCACTGCTGGCTGATCGTCCTCCGGGGCAAGATGCTGCGCCGCCTGCCGCCGCGCTACCTGCTGGCGATCCTCTCGCACCGTCATGCGCGCTACCTCACCGGCGTCTTCCACATCGGGGCACTCGTGCTCAACATCGACCTGGTGGCGCGCCACCCCGGCGCCGTCCTCTACTGGCTGACGCTGGCCGTGCAGCTCGGCGCGCTTGCCCTCGCGCTGGCCGGCAAGGCCAGGCTTCCCGTGCCGTTCGCGGCGCTCGCCTGGTACTACACGCTCGTCTCCTGGGCGACCACGAAGGCGCTCATCAACTACCTGCGCCGTGGCGTGCCGCCGGTGTGGGAGAAGGCGGCGGGCTCGCGATGAGACGCCCCTTCGACATCGCGATCGCCGGGGCAGGCCTGCTGCTGTCAGCGCCGGTGCTCGGCCTGGCGCTGCTCGGCGTCAAGCTGGAGGATCGCGGCCCCGTGCTGTTCAAGCAGAAGCGGGTCGGCAAGGACGGCGTCGAGTTCGAGGTGTTGAAGCTGCGCACCATGGTCGTCAACGCCGAGCGGCTCGGCGCGGGCTACGCCGTGGAGAAGGGTGACTCCCGCATCACGCGCATCGGCGGCTTCCTGCGGCGCAGCTCGATCGACGAGCTGCCGCAGCTGTGGAACGTGGTGCGCGGCGACATGAGCGTGATCGGCCCGCGTCCGACCCTCGCCTACCAGGTGGAGAAGTACACGCCGCGGCAGCGCCGCCGGCTGGAGGTGCTGCCTGGCCTCACCGGCTGGGCGCAGGTGCACGGGCGCGCCAAGCTGCCCTGGGACGAGCGGATCGAGCTGGACGTCTGGTACGTCGACCACCGGTCGCTGAAGACCGACCTGCTGATCCTGCTGCTCACGCCGATCGCCATGGTCAGCGGCACCTACAAGGGGCCGTCGGGCGGCTGGCGCGAGGGTGGCGGCAAGGCCGGTGGGTTGTCGGGTGGCGGCTCTGACCCGGCGGCCTAGCTACCCTCTGCCCTCGTGACCGCCGTTCTCTTCACGTGCGCCGGACAGCGCGCCGACATGATCTGTGCGTTCAAGGCGGCGGGGGCCTTCGTCGTCGCGAGCGACGCGAACCCGCTGGCGCCGGCCCTCTACCACGCCGATGTGCGCGCCATCGCGCCGCGGGTGGACGACCCGGGCTACATCGCTGCGCTTGCCGCGCTCGTGCGCCAGCACGACGTGCGGCTGATCGTTCCGCTCACCGACCTCGACGGGGCGATCCTGCAGCGTGGCCGCGCCGAGCTCGGGGCGCTGGTGCTCGCGCCGTCGCCCGAGATCGTCGAGCGCATGTCCGACAAGTACGCCGCCGCGCTCGAGCTGGCGAAGCACGACATCGCCTCGCCGCCGACGTGGCTGCCTGACGCGCTGCCCGCCGAGATCCCCTTCCCCGTGCTGGTGAAGGCACGCAAGGGCTTCGGCTCGCGCAACATCTACCGCTGCGAGAACCGCGAGGAGCTCGACTTCTTCCTGCGCTACACGCCCGCCGAGTCGATGGTGCAGCGCTGCTGCCAGGGCGAGGAGTTCTCGATCGACATCTTCTGTGACCTCGACGGTCGCTGCCTCGGCGCGATCCCGCGCACGATGATCGAGTCGAAGGGCGGCGAGTCGATCAAGGGCATGACGATCATGGACGAGGAGCTGATCGCGCTCGGCCGGCGCGCCGCCGAGGCCTTGCCGCTCGCCGGGCCGTCCACGCTCCAGTGCTTCCGCGAGCCCGACGGCACGCTCGAGGTGACCGACGTCAACACGCGCTTCGGCGGCGCCTTCCCGCTGCCGACGGCCGCCGGCTCGCAGTACCCGCAGCTCGCGCTCGCGATCGCTCGCGGCGAGCGCCCGGAGCCACGGCTCGGCCAGTTTCGCGCGGGCGTCACGATGACCCGCTTCTTCTCGCACGTCGCCCTCGAGCCTGCGCCCGACGAGCCGGGCGGTCTACGCGCGTTCGAGGCACCCTCGCAGGCGCTGCGCGACGGCTGAGCTGCCGGG
>CANNRA010000103.1 GCA_947507735.1 Actinomycetota bacterium | reverse complement strand
GACGAAGCGGACGTTGAGCAGCGCCCGTGCCACGGGGCCGATCGCCTCGAGCAGGCGCAGCCCGGCAACCGCAGGGGCGGGCAGCCTGGCGTTCTGCGGCAGCAGAAAGGCGTGGACGTCGAAGCGCGTGAGGCCCGCAGCGGCTGCCTCGCGGCGCAGGGTCGCCAGCGGGATGCGGCGCGGGCTGACGTCGAAGACGACCTTCTTCTCGGTGAACGACGCGAGGTGACGGAACCAGGCCTCCCGGTCGGGCACGAAGTGGAGCGAGCGGAAGCAGGTAGTCATGGCAACGGGCTGCGGCGGCGCCCAGGCGGTGAGGTCGCCGAGCTCGACCCGGCCGCGACCCGCGATACGGGCACGCGCCACCTCGGCCATCGCCTCGCTCAGGTCGACGCCGGTGTAGTCGAGCCCGGCCTCGATCAGCGGCAGCGCGAAGCTGCCGTCGGCACAGGCGAGGTCGACAACCGTCTCGCCCGCACCGACCTTCGGCCCGAGCCGCAACACGATGTTGGCGCGGTGGCGGAAATAGGTCTCGGGGTCGCCGTACTCGCGCGAGGTGAACTCCGCTGCGAAGGCGTCGTACTTGTCGGTGATGCTCACGCGGGCTCCTCGATCGGGGCGGACAGCTCTGCGTGATGCTCCCGGTGGAGCCGGACGATGAGCACCGCCCACACGGCGACGTACGCCACAGACGAGAGCGCGAGAGCCGCTGCCGCCCCCGTCGCCTGCCACCAGATGCTGAACACGACGGTCGCCGGGATCAGCACCAGGGCCTGCACCCCGTGAGCGACGATGCGCAGCGATGGTCGCCCGATCGACACGGGCAACGACTTCGACCAGCCGATCACGAACATCAGCACCGACGAGATCAGGACGAAGCGCGCAGCGTTGCCCGAGCCCGCGTACTCGTCGGAGTAGACGAGCCGGATGAGCTGCGGCATGAACACCAGGAGGGGTGGCACGACAACGGCCATCAGCAGCGCCGCGCGGAACGTAAAGCGGCGCACGCCGGCGAAGACGGTGCGGATGTCGCCGCGCTCCCAGTCGCGCGTCTGCTCGGCGAGCAGGATCAGCCGGATCGGCGCGCTGACAGCGGCGAGTGCGGTCTGCGGTGCGAGCGCAACGCGGTAGAGACCGACCTGCACCGGGTTGGCGACCATGCCGAGCAGGATCGGCGGCACCGCGCCCTGGAAGGTCGTCATCGTCGAGCCGATCGCCGACTGCTTCATGAAGCGCACGATCTCGGCCCGGTCGGCCCCGAGCGACTCGTGCGGAGGCTGGGGGTAGCGACGGAACGCGTTGCGACCGACAAGGCAGATTCCCGTCGTCGTGACGACCTGCGCGATCACGACGAAGAGCACCGTCTCGGTGACGCCCATCCGCGAGCCGATGAGCAGCGCGACAAAGCGCGTTCCCATGCCGACGACGAGGAAGAAGGAGCGCACGTCGTAGCGCGAGCGCAGCAGCAGCGACGTCCCCGCCAGCCCTTCCGGCGCCTGCGCCAGCGGCAGGGCCGCAGCGATCAGCAGTGGCACGACGAGTGCCGAGTGGCCAAACAGAGCGTGGGCGGCCGGCGCGAGGGCCGCCATCACGATCCCTGCCAGGACGGCGCCGATCAGCTTGATGTGCATCGCCCGCCGGTAGAGGCGGCGCAGCTTGCCGAACTGCTCGGTCTCGACGTAGCGGAAGCCGTACTTGATCACCGCCTCCTCCACCGTCAGATCGGTGACGAGCTGCACGAAGCCGGTGACCGACATGATGATGGCCAGGAGGCCGTAGCTCTCGACGCCGAGCCAGCGCGCCGCGATGATCTGGCCGAGGAAGCCGACGACCGCGGAAACGTAGATGCCGCCGGCCGTGGCCGATCGGCGGATCGTCCGCGAGCGCATCGCCCACCGATTATAGAGTTGTACTCTGCCGCCCTCCCGCAGGGCCGTCGGTTAGCCTTCGCTCCGTGAGTAACCGGCTCGATCGTTTCCTTGCTGCCGTGCCGCTGCTCGCGGGCGTGCTCGTGCTCGGCATCGTCTACGCCTGGCTCGCCTGGGCGCACAAGACGCCGTGGCTGTTCACCGACGAGCTGGAGCTGGCGCAGATCTCGCGCGCCATCGCGGACACGGGGCATCCAGCACGGCGCGGCGTGCCGTACATGTTCACCTCGCTCGCCCCGTATGTGACGGCGCCCGCCTGGCTGATCGACAACACGAAGACCGCCTACGACGTCGCCAAGTACATCAACGTCGCGGCGATGCTCACGGCGGCGTTCCCGACCTACTGGCTGGCGCGCATGCTGGTGCCGGCCCGCTTCGCGACGTTCGCGGCGCTCGCGGCGGTCGGCGTGCCGGCTCTCGCCTACTCGGCGCAGCTGCTCGAGGAGCCCGTCGCCTATCCGGCCGCGGCGCTCGCCTTCTTCCTCTTCGCCCGGGCACTGGCGTCGCGGCGGCCCGTCTGGATCGCTCTCGCCGTGCTGGCCGGAGTCGGCGCGCCGCTCGTGCGCGACCAGCTGATCGCTATCACGGCAGCCGGCGTGCTGGCGACGCTGCTCTTCTCGTTCTCCAGCCAGCGCGTCCGCGAGTGGCGCGGCCGCTGGTCGGCGTGGGACTACGCCGGTCTCGTGCTGCTCGTGGCGCTCGCCCTGGTCGTGCTCAGCGGCCTGATGGGCAGCCAGTCACACGAGTGGCTGGTGGCGACGCGCTACTACAAGGGCCGCATCATCGAGTACGGCCTCTGGGCGGGCGGGGCGTTCACGATCGGCGTCGGCATCCTGCCGGTCGTCGTCGGCCTGGCGACCCTGGCTCGGCCACGCGGCGAGGCGCGTACGCCTGAGCGGCGCGCGTTCCGCTCCGTCTTCGCTGCCGGACTCGTCTGCATCGCGATCTACGCGGCCGTCAAGGCGGCGTACCTCTCCACCGTCTTCTCGACCCTGATCGAGGAGCGAAACCTGATCTACGTGGCGCCGCTCTTCCTGGTCGCAACCGCCTGGTGGCTGCACGAGCGGCGCCTGCGCACGGTGCCGCTGCTGGCCTCGATCGGCCTCGTCGCCTACATGCTCGTGACGACGCCGCTGCAGCTGCAGCTGCACCTCTACTTCGAGGCGTACGGCTTCGCGATCCTGCAGATGCTTAACCGCCAGGTCGCCCTCGACGTGCCTGGAGCCACCTGGCTGATCTGCTGCATGCTCGCGATCGTCGCGGCGGTGACGCTGGCACCGCGCCTCGTGCGCGGAGCGCGAGCGAAGCGCCTGCTGCCGGGTGTGGCGGTCGGTGCCGCCTTGCTCGCCAGCGCGTGGGGCGTCGCAGGCGCAGTCTCGGCCGGCACGTCCTCCAACTCCTTCTCCCAGGACTTCGTCAACAATCTGCCGAGCGATCTGCGCTGGGTCGATCACGCCGTCGGCGACGAGCCGGTGCTGTATCTCGGCCAGGGCGTCAAGGACCCGAACGGCGTGCACGAGCTGGAGTTCTGGAACCGCTCGCTCAAGGCTGTCTGGAGCCTCGACGGCACCGCCCCCGGCCCCGGCTTCATCCTCACGCCCGACCTCGGCTCGCCGCAGGGCGAGCTGTCGCCCGACCCTGGCTACCCGTACGTGGTCACCGGTCCAGGCGTGGACATCGTCGGCACCTTGATCGCAGCGCCCTCGCCGATCAACCTCAAGCTGATCAGGATCGATCCGCCGCTCCGGCTGCGCACCTCGCAGGTGGGTGTCGAGGGCGACGGCTGGCTGTCCTGCTCCTCGCCAGGCTGCATCGCCAGGGCCGCCTACTCGCAGTTCTCGACCCCGGGGAACAAGCGCGGCTACGTCGAGGTCACCGTCTCCCGCCAGGGCTGGACCGGCCCGAAGGCGCCCGGCAAGGTGACGGTGCGCGTCGGCACGCTGGTGATCGGTGGCGACAACCAGCCGACGTTCGGCGAGGTGACCCAGACCCGCGCCTGGACGGCAAACAGCGGCGTCAAGATGGTCTTCACGGTTCCGGCACCTGCCGCACCGTTCCGCGTCGAGGTCGAGAGCGAGGCCTTCACGCCCCACGACTTCGGCGCCTCTGATGCCCGCTACCTCGGCGTGCAGCCCGCCTTCCGCTTCGTCACGACGCCTGCAGCCGACCGCGAGGAGCACCTCCCCGGGTTCTAGGGTCGGCGCCGCGGCGCCGGCCAGCTAGAGCGCGAGCAGCCGCTCAGGGTGCTTGCGCACGAAGCGCACGATGCCGCGCCAGTGCCAGAGCGTCCGGCGCGTGAGGAAGCTGCGGTCGGTCTGCCGGTCGTAGGCGTGCACGGCGACCGCGTCGGGCACGTACCAGCGCTCCCAGCCCGCGCGCATCGCCCGGTAGCAGAGGTCGATGTCCTCGCCGTAGAGCCGGAAGCCCGCGTCCAGGCCACCGAGCTCAACCAGCATGTCGCGACGCAGCAGCAGGCAGGCGCCGAGCATCCAGTCGGCGGGGACGGGCTCCGCCGGGCGCTCGTCCAGCAGGTAGTGGCCGCGCTGGCGGTTCCACGGATCGAGCAGCAGGCGCAGAGGCGTGCGCCGGACAAGCGTGCCGGTGACGGTGGGGAAGCGGCGGCGCGAGGGCTGCCACGTGCCGTCGGGGAACAGCAGGCGCGGGCCGACGATGCCGGCGCGCGGGTGGGCGACGGCGAAGTCGCGCAGCAGGGCGATGGCACCCGGCTCGGGCACGGCATCGGGGTTGCCGACCAGGACGTACGTGCTGTCGGGCGAGGCGGCGGCGATGCCGAGGTTCACGTTGGCGGCGAAGCCGAGCGGCGCCGCGTTCTCGAGCACGCGGGTGCCCGGGGGCAGCGCTCCCGTCGAGCCGGGAATGTTGGCGACGACGATCAGCTCGTCCACCTGCGGCGCCAGCGCGGGCAGCGTCTCCTCGAGCTGATCGGCGTGGCCGTGCGAGACGACGACGGCGCTGACGCGCGGCGGCGCAGACAGCGGGGTGGCTGGTGTGCCCTCGTTCACAGGCCGAGCGCCTTGCGGTAGACGGCGACGGTGAGGGCGGCGGTGCGCTCCCAGCTGAAGTCCTGCGCGCGGCGCAGCCCGGCGGCGACGATGCTCTCACGCTGGTCGAGCGCGCGCCGCACGCCGGCGGAGAGGTCGTCGGGGCCGGCGAAGACGGCAGCACCACCCGCGACCTCGAGCAGCGCCGGCTCCGGCACCGCGACAACCGGCGTCCCGCAGGCCATCGCCTCGATCAGCGGCAGGCCGAACCCTTCGAAGCGTGACGGGAAGACGAGCGCAACGGCGTCACGGTAGAGCGCGGCCAGCTCGGCCCGCTCGACGTAGCCGCGCAGGTCGGCACCGCGGCGGCGCAGCTCGGCGGCGAGCGCAGCGTCCTTCTCGGGCCCGACGACTACGAGCGGCAGGCCGAGCTCCTCGGCCGCGACGAGCGCGGCGAGCGGATCCTTGCGCGCCTGGATGGCGCCGACGAAGAGGAGGTACGGCGCGACGCCCTCCGTCGGCCCCGGCAGCCGCGTGAACACCGGGTCGACCCCGTTCGGTGTCACAGCGATGTGCTCGGCCGGGATGCCGTACTGCTCCTGCAGGTCACGCTTCGTCCGCTCGGAGACGGTCAGCACGCAGCGGGCGCGGCGGGCAGCGCGCGGCACCGCCCAGCGGAAGACGATGCGGTCGGCCAGCGGCATCAGCGCCGCCTCGCCCTCGAACGAGAGATCGTGGATCGTGACGACGGCGGGGCAGCGCAGGCCGGGCGGCAGCGCGTACTGGAAGTGCGCGAGCGCGGGGCGCAGGCGGCGCAGCGCGAGCGGCAGCGTGACGGCCATGCGCAGGTGCTGCGACGCGGTGGGGAGCAGCACGGCCTCGATGCCCGCGGGCACGAGCTCGGGGTGGCGCGTGACCGCGGCGAAGCGCAGGGCGTCGGCGCCAGGCGCCGACGGCAGGGTGCGCAGCAGGTTGGCGACGTAGGTCTCGTCGCCGGTGCGGTGGCGGCCGAGCACGTCGGCGTCGATCACGACGAGCGGGCGCTCGTCGGAACCGCCGGGCTGCGCCGTCACTCCACGGCCTCGCGGTAGATGTCGAGCATCGCGGCGACGACGCGCTCGCGCGTGAAGTGCTGGGCGCGCTCGAGCCCGGCCTCGCGCAGCTGCGGGGCGCGCGCGAACGCTTCCTCGAGGCCGGCGGCAATCGCCTGCGGGTCGAGCGGATCGACGAGCACGGCCGCCCCGCCCGCCACCTCCTCGGTGGCGCCGCCGGCGCTGGTCACGACCGGCGTCCCGCAGGCCATCGCCTCGACGATCGGGATGCCAAAGCCCTCGTAGAGCGACGGGTACGCGAGGCAGCGGGCGCCCCGGTAGAGCGCCGCGAGCTCCTCGTCGCCGACCGGCCCGACCAGCTTCACGTGCGCGGGCAGCGCGACGTCGCCCCAGCCCCGCGCACCGACGACGCGCAGCTCCACCCCGGCGAGCTCCGCCGCCTCGGCGAGCCGCACGAGGTTCTTGCGCGGCTCCAGCGTGCCCACGGCAAGCACGTAGTCGCCCTCGGCCCGTGCGCCGTCCGGCGAGAAGCCGGCCGGCACCGCGTTCGGCACGACGCGCACCTGCTCGGCCGGGGTGCCGAGCACCTCGACCAGCTCGCCGCGCGTGAACTCCGACACGGCGACGACGAGCCGCGCGCCGGCCACGACGCGGTGGACGTAGCGGCGGCTGTACTCGCGCGTCCAGCGGTTGAACAGCTCGGGGTGACGCAGCACCGCCAGGTCGTGCACGGTGACGACGAGCGGCACCGGCGACCCGACCGGGCCGCGGAAGCTCGGGCAGTGCAGCACGTCGACGCGGGCGCGGCGCGCCTGGCGCGGCAGCACGTGCGGATACCACCAGGCATCGCGCACGGCAGCGGCGACGCGGCTCGTCCCGGCGAAGTCGAGCGGCACCACCTCCACCCCTGCGCCCGCGTCGACCTCCAGCAGGTTCTGGATGACGCGCGCTGTCCCGGCACGGGTCTGGTGGAGCGGCGAGACGTCGAGGCCGACGCGCATGGCCTCAGTCTCGCAGCGCCGCGGCGGCGCGGTAGCCGTCGAGGAACGCGCGCCCGGTTGCGGCCCAGGTGAAGGCCGCGGCGTGGGCGAGCCCGGCAGCGCGCAGGTCGTCGGCCGTGGCCAGCGCGCGGGCGAGCGTGGCGGTCCACTCCTCGGCGCTCTCCGGGTCGGCGCGCAGGGCGACGTTGCCCGAGGCCTCGTCGAGCGACGGGTGGGCCGACGCGACGACCGGCGCGCCGCACGCCATCGCCTCGACGACCGGCATGCCGAAGCCCTCGAAGCGCGACGGGTAGGCGAAGACGGCGGCGCCCCGGTAGAGCGCGGCCAGCTCGGCATCATCGACGTAGCCGAGCCGCACGATGCGCGGGTCGTCGAGCTTCGGCTGCTCGCCCCAGCCTGCGCCACCGGCCACCGCGAGCAGCAGCTCCTCGTGGCCACCGCCGGGCCGCGTCAGCTGCCGCCACGCCTCGACGAGCGTGTCCAGGTTCTTGCGCGGCTCCAGCGTCGCGACGGTGAGGACGTACTGCCGTCCGGCGAGCGCCGCTGCCGACGGGCCGGAACCCTCCGCCGCGAACACTCCCTCGACGCCCGGCCGGGCGACGACGACGCGCTCACGCGGGAAGCCGAGCAGCTCCTCGATCTCGCCCGCGGTGAACGCCGAGTTGGCGAACATCACGTCGCAGGTGGCGGCGGCATTCGCGTACTTGCGCGCGTGCATCGCGACGGTGCGCGGGTGCGTCCACTCGGGGAAGCGCACCGGCACGAGGTCGTGGATCGTGGTGGCGCGGATGCCTGCGCGCTGCGGCGGGTACATCCAGTCGGAGAAGTGGAGGACGTCGAAACGGCCGTAGAAGCGCTCGGCGGGCGGGCAGGCGGCGCGGCTCCAGGCGGTGCGCAGGGCGTG
>CANNRA010000102.1 GCA_947507735.1 Actinomycetota bacterium | reverse complement strand
CGCGCAGCACGCGCAGGCGGAGCAGCTCGCCCGCCAGCTCGGCGGAGCCGTCGGTCTCGTCAGCCACCCGGTAGGTGTCGAGGGCAGAGTCGGCGATGAAGAGAGCACCTTCCGCATCGCGCGCCGCGGCGATCAGCGCGCACTCGGCGATGACGCGGACGACGAGAGCGTTCAGCTCGGGCGGGTTCGTCGCGACGGCACCGGTCTCGGCGCCATAGCGCGCGATCACCTTCTGGAATACCGACAGCACCTCCGCCTCGCGGCCGAGCCGGCGCAGCGCCAGGCCACCGTTCGTCAGCGCCCGCGCGACGTGCAACCGGTCAGCCGCCACGTTGCTCTCCGCCAGCGCCGCAACGAGCTGCTCGGCAGCAGCGATCGCCTCCTCGTCCCGCCCCGCCTCCAGGTAGCGCAGCACGACGCCCTCACGCTCGAGGGCGACCAGCTCGCGGATCGACTGCTCGCGGTCGGCCCCGCGCAGCGCGACCAGCTCCGCCGCGAGCGAGGCAGCCTCGTCCACCGTGCCGAAGCCGGCGCGCAGCTGGATCACGTTCGCGTACGCGGCGGTGACGCGGTAGCGCAGCTCCACCTCGGGGTCGCCCGTGCAGTCGGCGATCACCGAGCGATACGTCGCCTCGGCCTCCTTCACCTCGCCGAGCACCCGCAGCTGCCCTGCGCGCACGAGCCGGGCGGCGGCACGCGCATCACGCGCCTCGGCGGAGTCGGCGCCCTCGAGCGTCTTCTCGACGAGCAGCGTCAGGTTGATCGCCTCGTCGGGCTGCGCCTGCTCGGCGGCAGCCACGGCATCGGCGAGCAGGGCGAGCGCGAACTGCACGGCGCTCAGCTTCCGGAAGTCGACGCCGAGATCATGAGACGGAGGGTACCGCCGCGGCGGTACCCGCTCGGCGCGGAGCTTCGAGTATGGGAATACACCGCAGTAAATATGGTTGGACTGAGACGAGTTCGATATCGTGAACGACATGAGCATGCACAAGACCACCGTCGAGCTCGATCTGGACGAGCTTGCGCGCGCCCAGTCCGTGCTCGGCACCCGCGGCGTGAAGGACACGCTGAACGCCGCCCTGAGAGAGGTCAATCGCAGAGCTGCCCTCGTCACGGCTGCTGACCTCGTGCGCAGCGGCGCCTTCCACGTGCCGGACGAGACGACCTGGGCCGCCTGGCGCGAGCCCCGCAGCTGAGGCGACGCCGCCGGTGCCGCGCTACCTCACCGATTCGTCGATCTGGATCGCCGCGCGCAACCGGCGTGGCACCTACCTCCCCGAGCTGCTGGCCGAGCGCCTCGAACGCGACGAGATTGCGATCTGCGTGCCGGTCACGCTCGAGGTGCTCACCGGTCCACCCTCAGGCGCCGTGCTCGACCGCGAGTGGGACGCCCTCTGGAAGAACCTGCACTGGATCCCGGTGACGAGCACCGAGCAGGAGCGCGCCCTCGACCTGCTGCGCAGCCTCGCCCGCACCACCGCCGGCGCGCACCGCCGGCGCCCGGTTGACTACCTGATCGCCGCGACGGCCGAGGCCGAGCAACGGCTGCGCGGCGACATCGTGCTCTGGCACTGGGACAGCGATCTCACCGTGATCTGCGACCACGCAGGTATCCCGCACGAGGCGGAGCATGCGCGGGCCAGGGCGAACGGGCTCGGCGGTTAGGGCCTGCCTCGGTTGCGCCGATAACCGTCAATCCGTTGACCTCGACCGGGCCCTCGAAGTCGTCCGGCTCGACGATCGAGCCCCGTCTAGGAGAGATCACCGAGCCGCGCGAGGCACTCCTGGAGACCCTCGCGCCAGTGCGGCAGCACCGGAGTGCCCGGCTGCTCCGAGCGGAGCACGCTGTAGGCCGGCCGCGGTGCCGGGCGGCCGAGCTCCTCGGTCGTGATCCGCTTGACGCGGCAGGCGACTCCGGCCTCCTCGAAGATCGCCTCGGCGAAGTCGGCCCAGGTGCACTCGCCCTGCGCGGCCAGGTGGTAGACGCCGAACGGCAGGCCCGCGTCGACGATCTCGCGCGTGGCGGCAGCCAGGTGGCCGACGTAGGTGGGGCAGCCGAGCTGGTCGGCGACGACGCTCACCTCGTCGCGCTCCTCGGCGAGGCGCAGCATGGTGCGCACGAAGTTGGTGCTCGTCCAGCCGAAGAGCCAGGAGGTGCGCAGCACCCAGGCGTGGCCGCCCATCAGGGCTGCGGCCTCGCCGCCGAGCTTCGTGCGGCCGTAGACGCCTTGCGGGCTGGGACCGTCGCTCTCGACGTACGGGGTGCGCTTCGTCCCGTCGAAGACGTAGTCGGTGGAGTAGTAGACGAGCGGCTTGCCGATCGCTGCCACGTTCTGCGTGCCGCCGACGTTCGCGATCGCGGCGCCCTGCGGGTCGTCCTCGGCGCCGTCGACGTTCGTCCAGGCGGCGGCGTGCAGCACGACGTCCACCTCGGGCAGCCAGATCGGCGCAGGCAGCGACACGTCCCAGGAGTCGAGGTCAACCCCGGTGATCTCGTCGCCGGCGAACGCCTCGGCGAGCGCGGTGCCGAGCTGGCCGTTCGCTCCGGTGATCAGGAGGCGGCGGATAGATCCCTCTCGCTGAGCGTCGGCTCCTTGGTGCTCCACAGATCGACCACGCGCGGGTCGTTCCACGGGACGCCCAGCTCGTCGGGCTGGGCCGGGTCGTACTCGCGCGTGACGTGGTAACAGAAGATCAGGTCGGTGAGCGCCTCGAAGCCGTGCGCGAGCGCGCCGGGGATCCAGATCGCCACGGGGTTGTCCTCGCCGATGTCCTCGGTGAAGGTCTCGCCGGTCTCGCGGTCGAGCACGACCACGCGGGCCATGCCCTGCAGGCAGGAGAAGAGGTCGCTCTGGCCGCGCGCGTGCCAGTGCAGGCCGCGAATGACGCCCTGGCGTGACAGCGAGACATTGGTCTGCACGGTCGGCTCGGGCAGCAGGCTCTCGCGGCGCAGCTCACAGAACCAGCCGCGCTCGTCGGCGAACAGGCGCAGCGGCAGGCGCCGGATGTCGGCGATGGTGGAGCGGGGCGTGTCGCTCACGGGATCTTGATCTCGGAGTTGTCGCCGACCAGCAGGCGATACGCCTTCGGCTTCGACTGGCTGCGGCGCACACGCACGTTGCGGCCGATCAGCGAGCCCTCGAGGCGTGTCTCGAGGTCGGCGATGATCGCGCCCTCCAGCAGGATCGAGTTCTCGATCTCGCAGTGGTCGACGTGGCAGTTCGGGCCGATCGCGGTGTAGGGGCCGACATAGGCGTCGCGGACGACGGCGCCTGCGCCGATCACCACGGGCCCCCGGATGCGGCAGCGCTCGATGCGCGCCCCGGCCTCCAGCACGACCCGGCCCTCGACGTCGCTCTCGTGCACCTCGCCGTTGATGTCGCGCTCGATCGCGTCGAGCACGAGGCGGTTGGCCTCCATCATGTCCGCCCACTGGCCGGTGTCCTTCCACCAGCCGGTGACGACGTGCGGCTCGATGACCTTGCCGCTGTCGATCAGCCACTGGATCGCGTCGGTGATCTCCAGCTCGCCGCGCGGCGACGGCTGGATGGCACGACAGGCGTCGAAGATCGACGGGCGGAACATGTAGACGCCCACGAGGGCGAGATCGCTCTTCGGCTCGGCCGGCTTCTCGGTGAGGCGCACGACGCGGCCATCCTCGAGCTCGGCAACCCCGTACGACGACGGGTTCGGCACGTGCTGCAGCAGGATCAGGGCCTCGGCGCCGGCCTCGCGGAAGCGCGTAGCGAAGCCCTCGATGCCGTCGCGCAGCAGGTTGTCGCCCAGGTACATGGCGAAGGGGCTCGAGCCGAGCGACTCCTCCGCGGTGAGCACCGCGTGGGCGAGCCCAGCCGGCTGCTCCTGCACGACGTAGCGCAGGCGGATTCCCCAGCGCGAGCCGTCACCGGCGACCGCGCGGATCTCGTCGCCGGTCTGCGGCGAGATGATGATCGTGATGTCCTCGATGCCGGCCGCCACCATCGCCTCGATGCCGTAGAAGAGCACCGGCTTGTTGGCGACGGGCACGAGCTGCTTGGCACTCGTGTAGGTGAGGGGCCGCAGGCGCGTGCCCGAGCCACCGGAGAGGATCAGTCCGCGAAGGGTCGTCATACAGCACCGATGCTACTCGCTGGCAGCAGCAGGTGGCCGTCCGCAACGACGAAGGCCCCGCGTGAGCGAGGCCTTCGTCGGTCGGTCCGGAGCGGTGACCCGTGCGTGGGGGAGGGTGCGCTATGGGGGTCGCCGCCCGTCTCCGATCCCGTGGTGTCCGATGCACTGGAAGTTCTACTCCCCGATTCTGAGGAGAGCGTTAAGGGACTTGCTGGATTCGTTAAGCGTGGCCGAAACGCACGTTGGGCAGGATGCGATCGAGCCAGCGCGGCAGCGCCCAGGCGCGGGTGCCGAGCAGGCGCAGGGCGACCGGGATCAGGATCAGCCGGACGAGCACGGCATCGAGCAACACCGCGAAGCCGAGGATGACGCCCATCTCCTTCGGCGGCAGCGGGCCGCTGAGCGCGAAGGTGAAGAACACCGCGACCATGACGCCGCCCGCCGCGAAGATGACGCGGCCGGAGTGGGCAAGCCCGCCGACCATCGCGTCCTTCGCATCGCCGGTGCGATCCCAGTGCTCCTTGGCCGACGAGAGCAGGAACACGGTGTAGTCCATCGAGATCGCGAAGATCATCGCGAAGAAGAACACGGGACCCCAGGCGTCGAGGAAGCCCTGCGGCTCGAAGCCGAGCAGGCCCGCGCCGTGACCCCCCTGGAAGATCAGCCGGGCGATGCCGAAGGCGCCGCCGACCGCGAGCAGGTTGGTCAGCACGCCGACCGCGGCGATGATCGGCGCCTGCAAAGCGAGCAACAGCAGCAGGAACCCGAGCACCAGGACGACGCCGATCACGATCGGCGTCTTGGCGGCGAGCGCCTGCTCCAGGTCGTGGTTCTCGGCGACGGAGCCACCGAGCAAGGCGCCGGCAGGCAGCGTGGTCCGCAGCCGGTCGATCGTGGTCTTCAGCGCGGGCGCCGACGGATCGACGTTCGGCACGGCCGTGATCAGCGCCAGCGTGCCGGCAGCGTTGCGTTGCGTCGGCAGCAGGCGCGCGATGCCGGCGTCGGCCTTGGCGACGGTCTCGGCCCTGGCGACGTCGGCAGCGGGAGCGACGATCTGCAGCGAGCCCGGGGCGCCCGACCCGAAGGCCTTCTGCACCAGGTCGTAGCCCACCCGCGAGGTGTCGCCCTTCGGCACCACCTTGATCGACGGCATGCCCGTCTTCAGGCCAAACACCGGGACGATCAGCACGGCGAGGACAGCGAGCGCAGCCGCGCCAGCCACGAGCGGGTGCCGCCACAGCAGCTCCGCCCAGCGGGCGAAGCGGGCCGAGCGGTGCTCGCCAGCGTGGGCCCAGGGCAGCCCGAGCTTGTCGATGCGCGGACCGAGCTTCGCCAGCACGGCGGGGAGCAGGGTCAGCGTCGCCAGCAGGATGAAGAGGACGGCGATCATGATCCCGAGCGCCATCGAGCGGAACGCGGGGCTCGGCACGATCATTACGGCGGTGAGCGAGATCAGCACGGTCAGGCCCGAGAAGAGCACGGCCTTGCCGGCGGTGTCCATCGTCTCGGCAACGGCCTCGCGCGGTGTGCGCTGGCCACCGAAGAGCGCGCCGCGGAAGCGGTGCACGATGAAGAGGGCGTAGTCGATGCCCAGCGCGAGCGCGAACATCATCGCGAAGTTCATCGCCCAGATCGACACGTGGCCGAGCTTGGTGGCGAGGAACAGCACGCCTGCGGAGGCGACGAGCCCGAGGATTGTCAGCATCAGCGGCAACCCTGCAGCGACCAGCGAGCCGAACGCGAGCAGCAGGATGACGAGCGTCACCGGCCACGAGTAGAGCTCGGACTTCATCATCGCCTTGCGGTTCGCCGTGTTGAAGTCCGACCACATGCCGGAGGCGCCGGTGAGCGCGACCTGCACGCCGTCGCCGCCCGCCTTCTGCAAGGAACCCTTCAGGTCGTCGGCGGCGGCAACCATCGCCGTCGAGTCGGCGGTGGCGCCGGCCTGGACGATCGCGGTCTTGCCGTCCTGCGAGATCGAGACGTCGGCACGCGGCAGCACGACGCTGCCGACGCGGGAGTCGGTGCGGAGCACGGCGGCCACCCGCTGGACGGCGGCAGCGTACGCCGGGTCGGCGGTGGTCTTCGTGTCGGAGTGCAGCACGACCATCAGGCCGGAGGAGGAGAGCCCGCCGAACTCCTGCTGGACAACGCTGCGCACGACGGTGGACTCAGAGCCGGACGCCTCCCAGCCGGCGCCCGAGAGCGCCTTCTCGGCCTTCGGCGCGAACACGCCGAGCGCGATGGCGATGACGACCCAGGTGAGCGAGACGAGCCGGACGTGATCGGCAGTCCACGCGCCGAGGCGCCCGAGCGGCCCGACGGTGACGGGTGCGCCGGTCATGCCGGTGTCCCGGAGGTGGGCTTCTCGACCGGCAGCAGCCTGCGCAGCAGCAGCGAGCTCGGGCAGTTGCCGACTGCGGCGTACAGCCACAGGTTGGCGATGACGAAGAAGGCGAGCGCGGCGAACCAGTGGCTGACGGTGATCGTCAGCAGGACAGCCACGAGCAGGACGGTGCCGGCAAGACCGAAGAGGATGCGCTCCAGGGTCAGGCGGCCGCGCGGAGCGCAGGCGACAGGCTTCATTCCAGGTTCCCCCCGACGAGGTCGGCGAGGTCGGCGAACTGCCTCTGGAGGCTGCCGCAGACGTTCTCGCACAGTGCGAAGACCGAGTCGTCGGCGATCGCGTAGAGCGCCGACGTGCCCTCCTTGCGCCGCGCTACGAGGCCGGCGTCGAGGAGGATGTTCAGGTGCTTGGAGACGTTCTGCTGCGACGCGTTGATGGCGTCGGTCAGCTCCTGGACGGTCTGCTCGCCGCCGCGGAGCCGCTCGAGGATGCGGATGCGCATCGGCTCGCCGAGAACGCGGAAGCGGCGGGCAACGAGCTCGACGACGGGGTCTGGCAGCGGGGTGGGCGACGACACGAGCAGTCCTCTCTCATATACAACCGAACAGTTGTATAGATGTATAGCAGAGGGGACGGGGTCGCGCCACTCCGGGCGGCAGCGCGGGTGCCGTCGAGGCTAGCCGCGGGCCGAGCGCTCGGCTGCGGCCTGGTTCAACGCGCGCTCGAGCAAGGCGGCGGCGGCCGCGACGAGCCCGTCGCTGCCGGGACGCCCGACGATCTGCACCGAGGCCGGGGCGCCGTGCTCGGCCGTGCCGCAGGGGATCGAGAAGGCGGGCCAGCCGAGCGCGTTGAACGGCAACGTGTTGCGCACCAGGCGCCCGCGCACCTCGTGGTCGCCGATCACGCCCGCACCGACGAGCGGTGCCACCATCTCCAGCGTCGGAGTGATCAGGAGGTCAAGACCGGCCATCGCCTGCTCGGCCGCCTCGCGGTAGCGAGCGCGCGCCTCCTCCCCCTGGCGCGCCTCGCGATCGCCGAGGGCCAGGCAGCGGTCGAGCTTGAGCTGCAGATCCTCCGAGTACAGCTCGCGCGCCTCGGTGAACAGCTCGCGGTGGACGTCAGCCACCTCGCGCATGAAGCTGAGGCCGACGGCGCCCTCCGGCCGCGGGAACTCCACCGGCGAGCAGCCTGGCACGAACGAGACCGCCTGCTCGAGCTGGGCGCGCACGAACAGCTCGGCGCCATCGAGCCATGCGTAGCCGGTGCGGATGTCGCCGAGCCACTCCAGCGCCACCGGCTGCCAGCCGGGCACGAGCGCCCGCAGCATCTGCAGGCAGCCGGGCACGTTGCGGGCCATCGGGCCGGCGTGGTCGAAGGTCGGGGCGAGCGGCCAGCAGCCGTCGAGCGGCACCAGGCCATGCGTCGGCTTGAAGCCCGCGATGCCGCAGCAGGCCGCCGGGATGCGGATCGAGCCGCCGGAGTCGGT
>CANNRA010000101.1 GCA_947507735.1 Actinomycetota bacterium | reverse complement strand
TCGAGCGCGACGGCGTTGCCGTCTGCCGGCGCACGCTCGAGCGCGATGGCCTCCTGCCCGGGTTCTGGGGCGGCGGCTACCGCGACGGCGACCCGCGTGGCCGCGAGCTGCTCGCACGCCTGCGTCCCGGTCGCCGTGACGCGATCGGCCGGACGCTCGCGTTCGCCGCCGAGCGTGGGCTGGAGCCCACCGTCGATTTCGGCCTGGCCGCCCTCGCTCGCACGCACGAGCTACCCGAGGGTGCCGCCTTCGCCCTGTTCGCGCTCGGCCGCTGCACCGGCTGGGTCGCGCATGCGCTCGAGGAGGCGCGCAGCGGCGCGCTGATCCGGCCGCGCGCCGTCGTCACCGAGCGCGGCTGACGCCTCTGAAACGGCTCTTCCGCGGCCACCCGGGGGCGCTGTGGTTGAATCCGCCCAATGGAGACACGGGCCGAGGAACTGGGTAACGATCGCGTACGGCTGACCATCGAGGTGCCGGTGCACGACCTGAAGCATGCGGTCGAGCACGCTGCCGGCGATCTGGCGGAGAGCGTGAAGATCCCCGGTTTCCGTGCGGGCAAGATCCCGTTGCCGGTGCTGATCAAGAAGCTGGGCAAGGAGCGCATCCTCGGCGAGGCCGTCTCCAGCCACATCGGCGGCTGGTTCCGCTACGCCGCCACGCGGGAGCGCATGCGCCCCGTGTCGCGCCCCGACTACGAGTTCGAGCTGCCCGATTCGAGCGACGTGCCGTGGTCGTTCACGGCCGAGTTCGACGTCCAGGCGAAGGCCGTCGTGCCCGACTGGACGACGCTCGAGGTCGGCATGCCGGACGCCTCGGTGCCCGAGTCGCTGATCGCGCAGGAGATCGAGCAGCTGCAGACGATGGTCGCGGAGCTCGTCCCGGTCGAGAATCGCGGCGCCCAGGCCGGCGACACGATCGTCGTGGATCTGATCGGCGAGGACGGCGAGGGCCAGCAGGATCTCGTGCTCGAGCTCGGCATCGGCCGCGTCCTGCCGCAGCTTGAAGAGGCGCTCGACGGCATGAAGAACGGCGAGACGCGCGAGCTTGATTACCCGACGCGCGAGGGCGAGCAGATCAAGCTCACCGCCACCGTCAAGGATCTGAAGCAGAAGGTGCTGCCGCCCGCCGACGACGAGCTGGCCAAGGCCGCGAGCGAGTTCGACACGTTCGCCGAGCTGCGCGCCGACCTCGAGGCCAAGCTCAAGGTGCAGATCGAGCAGGAGATCGAGGCCGACTTCCGCCTCGCCGCCGCCGACGCGCTCGCCAAGGCATCCAAGGTGCAGCCCGCCGACTCGCTCGTCGAGGCCCGCGCCTCCGAGCTCGTCAACGCCCGCATCGAGTGGCTGCGCCGCCGCGGCCTGCCGCCGGAGCTCTACCTGCAGGCCAACGGCATCACGCCGCAGCAGTTCGTCGAGGACGCCCGCACCGAGGCACGCGAGGCGCTCGCCCGCGAGCTCGTGCTGGAGGCCGTCGCCGAGCAGCTCAAGATCGACGTCACCGACGAGGAACTCCGCGACGTCGTGCGCGAGCAGGTCGTCGACCAGGGCGAGACTCCCGTTGAAGAAGTCGATGCAGTGGTCGACTCCATCATCACCCACGGCAACGCCGGCGACCTGCGCGACGACATGCGTCTCGCACGGGCGCTCGACCGCGTCGTGGCCGATGTGAAGCGCATCCCGATGGACCTCGCCGCAGCACGCGATGCGATCTGGACACCCGAGAAGGAGCAGGCGGAGCAGTCAGCCGCCGCGACTCCGAAACTGTGGACACCCGGCAGCAAGGAGCCCGCATGAGCCCGTTGATCCCCATGGTCGTGGAGCAGACGTCGCGTGGCGAGCGCGCCTTCGACATCTACTCCCGCCTTCTGAACGAGCGGATCATCTTCCTCGGCACGCCGATCGACGACCAGGTCGCGAACCTCGTCGTCGCCCAGCTGCTGCATCTCGAGTCGGAAGATCCGGACAAGGACATCTCGATCTACATCAATTCGCCCGGCGGCAGCGTGTACGCGGGTCTCGCGATCTACGACACGATGCAGTTCATCAAGCCGGACGTCTCGACGATCTGCGTCGGCATCGCCATGAGCATGGGCGCCCTGCTGCTCTCGGGCGGCAAGGAAGGTAAGCGCCGCGCGCTGCCGAACTCGAAGGTCCTGATCCACCAGGTGTGGGGAGGGTTCCAGGGTCAGGCGTCCGATATCGAGATCCACGCCCGTGAGACGATCGCCCTCAAGCGCAAGCTCGAGGAGATCATGGCGCTGCACACGGGGCAGGAGCTCGCGAAGGTCTCCAACGACATGGATCGCGACTACTTCATGACAGCAGACGAGGCGAAGGACTACGGCGTCATCGACACCGTGATCAAGCACCGCTAAGCGTCACGCGCCCGAGGGATGGCGCACTGTCGTTTTTCGATGTACAAGGAGAGACGTGGCCCGAGCGAGCGATGGAAACGAGCAGCTTCTCTGCAGCTTCTGTGGGAAGAGCCAGAGGCAGGTCAAGAAGCTGATCGCCGGGCCCGGCGTGTACATCTGCGACGAGTGCATCGACCTCTGTAACGAGATCATCGACGAGGAGCTCACCACTCCCTCGACGCTCGACTTCGCCAACCTGCCGAAGCCGCGCGAGATCCACGCCCTGCTCAACGAGTACGTCGTCAGCCAGGAGGATGCGAAGCGCACCCTGGCTGTCGCCGTCTACAACCACTACAAGCGCGTCCAGATGGGCTCGGACGACGGCGTGGAGCTGCAGAAGTCCAACATCCTGATGCTCGGGCCGACCGGCTGCGGTAAGACGCACCTCGCCCAGACGCTCGCCCGGCTGCTCAACGTGCCGTTCGCCATCGCCGATGCAACCGCGCTGACCGAGGCGGGCTACGTCGGCGAGGACGTCGAGAACATCCTGCTCAAGCTGATCCAGGCCGCCGACTTCGACATCAAGAAGGCCGAGACCGGGATCATCTACATCGACGAGATCGACAAGATCGCCCGCAAGGCCGACAACCCGTCGATCACGCGCGATGTCAGCGGCGAGGGCGTGCAGCAGGCGCTGCTGAAGATCCTCGAGGGCACCGTCGCCTCGGTGCCGCCGCAGGGCGGCCGCAAGCACCCGCACCAGGAGTTCCTGTCGATCGACACGACGAACATCCTGTTCATCTGCGGTGGTGCGTTCGCCGGCCTCGACAAGATCATCGGGCGCCGCGTCGGCAAGAACGCGATGGGCTTCGGCGCCGACATCCAGTCGAAACGGGAGAGCGAGGAAGAGGATCTGATCGCACAGGTCATGCCCGAGGATCTCCTCGCCTTCGGCCTGATCCCCGAGTTCATCGGGCGCGTCCCGGTCGTCTCGACCGTGCACCAGCTGCGCCGCCCCGACCTCGTGCAGATCCTCACCGAGCCGCGCAACGCGCTCACCAAGCAGTACCAGCGCTTCTTCGCCTACGACGACATCGAGCTCGTGTTCACCGACGACGCCCTCTGGGAGATCGCCGACAAGGCGCTCGAGCGGGAGACCGGTGCACGTGGCCTGCGCTCGATCATCGAGGCGGCACTGCTCGAGGTGATGTTCGAGCTGCCCAGCCGCAAGGACATCGCCAAGTGCGTGATCACCAAGGAGACGATCTCGAAGGGCCAGCGCCCGACGCTCGTCGCCCAGGGTGGCGGTGGCGCCGTGCTGGACGAGCTGGCCGAGGAGTCGGCCTAGCCGCTTCGCGTCACGGCGCCGTTCGACGGGGCTGCAAGAGACAGATTGTGGCGCCTCGCGCTCGTGCCTACCGTGGGGTGGGCATGCCCACGATCTCGGTCTTCTCTGGCATCGTTGTGACGATGTACAGCCTCGACCACGGTGTTCCGCACGTCCACGCCCGCTACAGCGGTGCCAAGGCCGTGGTCGCGATCGCCTCGGGAGAGATCCTGGCAGGAGGGCTGCCGCCCCGTGCCGCCCGGCTGATGCGCGAGTGGGTGGGGGCGCACCGCTTCGAGCTGGAGGCGAACTGGGAGCGCACGTCGGCTGGGCGCCCGCCGCTGCCGGTGGAGCCGCTGCCGTGATGCTCGCCCCGGAGATCTCGTTGGTCGTCGCGCTCGCGCCCTATGTCATCCGCGTGACGTTCGTCGACGGCGAGGTGCGCGACGTCGACATCGAGCCGCTGCTGGGAACGGAGGTCTTCGGCGTGCTGCGTGATCCCCACCGCTTCGCCGAGGCCCATCTCGACCCCGATCACGGCGTCCCGGCCTGGCCAGGAGGCATCGACCTCGACAAGGAGGTCATCTACGGCCTCTACCCGTCGGCGAGCACGCCCCGGGCGCTCATCTCGACGCCGCAGCGCGTCTGACGCGACGAGCCGCGGCCGCTACGCCGGCAGGTCGCGCAGCACGACCTCGTACGTCTCGACCGAGGGGCTGCTGGGGCCGCCGCCGGGCGGGCCCTTGCGGGCGCGCTCCGACGCCTTCAGGTCGGCCTCCGTCGCCCAGAGGGTGATGGCGATGGCACGGCCGGTCTCGCGGTCGATCAGGTCGATGGCGCCGCGGTAGCCGGGGCTGGCGGCCGCCTGGCCGATCACGGCGGCGCGGAAGCCGAGCATGTCGTCGGTCAGCTCGGCCGGGTCGGTGGTGATGCGCGTGACGCGTGCGTGCATGGCGGCAGTGTGCCGGAGGCTGAGGGCGAGCGGGCCGGCGCACCGGGATGAGGCGCGGGCACCGAGTGGCGCGGGCACCGAGTGGCGCAGGCGCCAAGTGGAGGACGGCACCCGCGCCAGAATGTCCGCTCCAAGAGCGCGTACCCTGACCTTCGAAGCGCGGTACCGGCTAGCGACCATTCGACAGGACATTCCGACCAGGGCCGAGGGGAGCGCGCCCGCCGCTCTCGGCGCCTCCGTAGAATCCCTCGGATGGAACCGCTCTATCGTCCCGACGGCGTCGAAGAGCGCTGGCAGCGCACCTGGGAGGCCGAGGGGCTGTACGGCGCCTCGCCCGACCCCGCGCGCCCCTCGTACGTGATCGCCGTGCCGCCGCCGAACGTCACCGGCTCGCTGCACATGGGCCACGCCCTGAACGGGACGATCCAGGACGTTCTCATCCGCTGGCACCGCATGCGCGGCTTCAACGCGCTCTGGCAGCCCGGCTACGACCACGCGGGCATCGCCACGCAGGCCGTCGTCGAGAAGGATCTGCGCAGCCGCGGCCTGACCCGCCACGAGCTCGGCCGTGACGCGTTCGCCGAGGAGGTCTGGGCCTGGCTGGAGAAGACCGGCAAGACGATCATGGGCCAGTTCCGCTCGCTCGGTGCGTCGCTCGACTACTCGCGCGAGCGCTTCACGATGGACGCCGGCTACTCGGACGCGGTGCTCGAGTTCTTCGTCCACCTGCACGAGAAGGGCCTCGTCTACCGCGACAACCGCATCATCAACTGGTGCTGGGAGTGCGAGACGGCGATCAGCGACCTCGAGGTGATCCACGAGGACGTCAACGACGCCTTGACCTACGTCCGCTACCCGCTGGTGGACGGCTCCGGCCACATCACCATCGCCACGGTGCGCCCGGCGACGATCCTCGCCGACGTCGCCCTGGCCGTGCACCCGGCCGACGAGCGCTTCCAGCACCTGATCGGCAAGGAGGTGATCGTGCCGGTGGTCGGCAGGCACATCCCCGTGATCGCCGACGAGGCGGTCGAGCCGGACTTCGGCACCGGCGCCCTCAAGATCACGCCGGCGCACGACCCGATCGACTTCGAGATCGGCCGGCGTCACGGCCTGCCCGAGCCCAGCGTGATCGGCTTCGACGGCCGCATGAGCGCCGAGGCCGGCGACCTGGCGGGCCTCACCGAGGACGAGGCCGCCGCGCGCGTCGTCGACTGGCTCAAGGAGCACGACCAGCTGGAGAAGCGCGAGTCGTACCGCCACGCGGTCGGCCACTGCCAGCGCTCCGGCACGCGCATCCAGCCGCTCGTCTCGCTGCAGTGGTGGGTGCGCATGGACGAGCTGGCGAAGCCCGCGGCCGAGGCGATCCGCTCCGGCCGCGTCCGCTTCCACCCGCCGGTGCACGGCCGCGTCGCGGTCGACTGGCTGGAGGCGATCCGCCCCTGGAACGTCTCGCGGCAGCTGTGGTGGGGGCACCAGATTCCCGCCTGGTACTGCCCCGAGGGCCACACGACGATCGCCCGCACGACGCCCACCGCCTGCACCGACTGCGGCTCGGCCGAGCTCGTGCGCGACCCCGACGTGCTCGACACCTGGTTCAGCTCGGCGCTGTGGCCGTTCGCCACGCTCGGCTGGCCGGAGCAGACGGCCGACCTCGAGGCGTTCTACCCCGGCTCGGTCAACTCGACGGCCCGCGACATCATCTTCCTCTGGGTGAACCGGATGATCATGGCCGGCATCGAGCTGATGGGTGACAGCCCGTTCAGCGACGTGATCATCCACTCGACCGTCCAGGCGGCCGACGGCCGGCGCATGTCGAAGAGCCTCGGCACCGGCATCGACCCGCTGGAGCTGATCGCCGCCCACGGCGCCGACGCCACGCGCTACGGCCTGCTCAAGATGTCGTCCACGCAGGACGTGCGCTTCAGCGCCGGAGCGATCGAGGAGGGGCGTCGCCTCGCCAACAAGCTCTGGAACGTCTCGCGGCTGATCCTGACCAACGCCGAGGGCGCAGAGCCGGCCCTGACGCCGACCGCGCTCGAGGAGCGCTGGATCGTCGCCCGCATCGACGCGACTATCGCCGACATCGACGAGAAGGTCGCCGCGTACGAGTTCTCGGCCGCTGCCTCGGCGCTCTACCACCTGGTGTTCGACGACTTCTGTGACTGGTACGCGGAGGCGCTCAAGCCGCGCCTCTACGCCAAGGAGCCGGCCGCGATCGCCACCGCGCTCGCCGCGCTGGAGCGCCTGCTGGCGCTGCTGCACCCGGTGATGCCGCACGTCACCGAGGAGATCTGGACAGCGCTCCCCGGTGCGGGTCGCGGCCGCCTGATCGTCGCGCCGTGGCCGACCGTGGCTGTCGCGAGCGGGGAGGAGGCAGCTGCGCTGGCCGCGCTCGAGCGCGTGCAGGAGGCCGCCTCGATCTTCCGTCGCAGCGGCGTCCAGGTGCCGCTCGACGGCGACGAGCGGCGCATCTTCGAGGCCGTGGTCAAGCCGGAGCGCGTCAAGCAGGTCGCGTCCAACGCCGACGCCGAGATCGCCCGGCTGAAGAAGGAGATCGGGCGCGGCGAGGGCATGCTGGCCAACGAGAAGTACCTCGCCAAGGCGCCTGCCGACGTCGTCGCCGGCGAGCGCGAGAAGCTGGAGCGCTACCGCCGCGAGCTCGAGGCGCTGACCGGCTAGCCCGGCTGGCGACCATGCCCCGGATGGACGCCCTCGCCTGGCTGCAGTCGCTCTCGAAGTTCGGGATCCGGCCCGGCCTGGAGCGGATGGAGGTGCTGCTCACCGCCCTGGGCGAGCCGCAGCGCGCCTTCGCCGCGATCCACGTCGTCGGTACCAACGGCAAGTCAACGACGACGCGGATGACCGAGGCGTTGCTGCTCGCGGCGGGGCTTTCGGTCGGCTCGACCGTGTCGCCGCACGTGCGCAGCTGGTCGGAGCGGATCCAGGTGAACGGCGCCGAGGCCGACTTCGCTGCGGCGGTCGCCGCTGTGCGCCCCGCCGCCGAGGCCGCCGGTGCCACCCAGTTCGAGGTGCTCGTCGCGGCCGCGTTCCTCGCCTTCGCCGAGGCCGGCGTGGACGTCGCCGTGATCGAGGCCGGCCTGGGCGGCCGCTGGGACGCCACCAACGTCGTCGGGGCGTCCGTCGTCGTGCTCACCAATGTCTCGCTCGACCACACCGACCTGCTGGGCGACACGCGCGAGCTGATCGCTGCCGAGAAGCTGGCCGTGATCCGGCCCGGCGCCACCGCGATCGTCGGCGAGGCCGAGTGGGCGGCCGCCGCGCACGCGCACGGCGCCACCACGGTGACGCT
>CANNRA010000100.1 GCA_947507735.1 Actinomycetota bacterium | reverse complement strand
GCGACGACCGGGCGGCGCCCGTCGTCCTTGCCGATGGCAACCGCAACGGCGCCGGCCGTGACGGCGACCGCCAGCGCGGCGGCTGCACGCAGCAGCCAGCCGCCAGGCAAGGAGCGCCCGGCGAGCTTCTCGCCGCACTCGCTGCAGAGTTGTTGGTGGGCTGCGGTAGGGGTACCGCAGCGTGGGCAGGCAAGCGCCTGGGGGGCCATCGCTGCCGGAGCGTAACAGCGTCTGTGGCGGGACAGCGCCCGCTCCGGCTTAGCCCTGCGGCAGCGCCGCGCGAATCTCGCGCGGGACGAGCGGGTGCTCGAGGTCGGCCAGCGGCGGGACGATCTCCTCGACGACGCGCAGGATCCAGGCGCTCGTGTCGCTGAGCGGGCTGACGATCTCTGAGCCCTTCAGCAGCGCCTTCCCTTCGCCGAGCCCCTTCTGGACGATCAGGCGGGCGGCGGAGTAGCCCTTCTCCACCAGGACGGCGTTTGCACGTTCGATCTCTGCGCTCATGGCGGCAAGTCTACGATCTGCGCATGGAGATCAAGACGGTCGGCATGGTGGGTCTGGGGACGATGGGGGCGGGCATCGCTCAGCTCTGCCTCCAGGCGGGGTTCGAGACGGTCGGGCGGGAGATCTCGCCAGCGGCCGCGGAGCGAGGTCACGCGCAGATCAAGCGCTTCCTCGACCGCAACGTCGAGAAGGGCCGCATGACCGCCGAGGAGCGCGACGCCGCGCTCGGTCGCCTCACGCTCACCACCGAGCTGGAAGACCTGGCCGGCTGTGACATCGTGATCGAGGCGATCGTCGAGCAGCTCGAGCCGAAGCGCCAGCTCTTCGCGGCGCTTGACGAGATTCTCGCCCCGGGCGCAATCCTCGCGACGAACACCTCGGCGCTGTCGGTGACCGAGATCGCCGCGGCCACCAGGCGCGCCGATCGCGTCGTCGGCCTCCACTTCTTCAACCCGGCGCCCGTGCTCCCGCTCGTCGAGGTCGTCCGCGGCCAGCTCACCGACGAGGCGGTCGCCCAGCAGGTCTACGCCTTCGCGAAGGCGATCGGCAAGGACCCGATTCTCTGCCACGACACGCCGGGCTTCGTCGTCAACCGCGTGCTGATCCCCGTGCTCAATGACGCAGTGCGCGTGATCGACGAGGCGCGCGTCACGCCGGAGGATCTCGACAAGGCCTGCCGCTACGGCCTCGGCTGGCCGCTCGGCCCGTGCGCGCTGATCGACCTGATTGGCGTCGACGTGCAGGTGCACGCGTCGGAGGCGCTGTTCGAGGGGTTCAAGGAGTCGCGCATGGCCGCGCCGGCGCGCCTCGTCAACATGCTCAACGCCGGCCTGCTCGGCCGGAAGTCGGGTCGTGGCTTCTTCACCTACGACGAGCAGGGCAACCGGGTCGACTAGCCCGGCGACGCGGGCGGCCGGACCGGCTCGTCCGCGAAGAACCTGCGCAACGTCGGCGTGTCGCTCGCTGGCGAGAGCACGTCCAGCACGTCGCCCGCCTCGACCGCCGTCGACCCGCGTGGCCGACGCAGCGTTCCTGCACGCTCGACCGCCTGCACCCAGCCGCCCTCGCCCAGCGGCAGCTCGCGCACGCTGAGTCCGATGGCGCGGGAGCTGCTGCCGACGACGTGCCGCTCGCGCACCCAGCGCCCCGGGTCGGCGGGTCGCATGCCGACGCCCAGCAGGCGTGCCGCGAGCGGCACGGTCGACCCCTGGACGACCACCGAGAGCAGCGTCACCACGAAGACGATCCCGTAGACGCGGTCGGCCTGCGGGGCCGCCGCCAGCACGGCGAACGCGCCGAGCAGGATCGGCACGGCTCCCTTCAGGCCACCCCAGATCACGAAGACGCGCTCGCCCCAGCGGATCCGCACCGGCAGGAGCAGCGCGCCGACGACGAGCGGGCGCACGACGAGCGTCAGCAGCACGGCCAGCACCAGCCCATCACGCCAGAGGTTGTCACGGCCGAGGCTGCCGAGGTCGATGGTGAGCCCGAGCGCGACGAACACCACGACCTCGCCGATGCCCGCCAGCGAGGTCGCGAAGCGCTCGATCTCGGACTTGTAGGGCGCGCGCTCGTCGCCGATCAGCAGTCCGGCCACGAAGACCGCCAGGAAGCCGGAGCCATGCGCGGTCGCCGCAACCCCGTACACGGCACCCGCGCAGGCGAGCACGGCAATCGGCTGCAACGCGTCGTTCGGCAGCACGACGCGACGCATCAGCGGTAGCAGCACCTTCGCCGCGACCACGCCGATCGCCAGGCCGACGGCCATCTCGACCGCGAACTCGCGGACGACGATGGCGAAGCTGCCGCCGGGGTGCCGGGCCAGCTCGAGCATGCCGATCATCAAGGCGATGCCCACCGGGTCATTCGCGCCCGACTCTCCCTCGAGGATCGTGCCGGAGCGTCCGCGCACCGCTTTGCCGTTGAGCACCGAGAACATCACGGCCGGGTCGGTCGGGGCGAGCGCGGCGCCGACGATGCCCGCGACGATCCAGGGGAGCCCGAGCAGCCAGTGCGCGAGCACGGCGACGAGTGCCGCTGTCGCGAAGGTGCCGAGCACGCCGAGCGAGAGGACGGGAATGGCGCTGCGGCGCATCCGCTTCCAGCCGATGTGCATGCCGCCGTCGAACAGGATCACGACCAGCGCCACGGTTGCGATGCGGCCGACCGTCTGCAGCGAGATCGCGTTGCCAAGCCGCGGCCAGAGGTCGGACGCGCCGGCGGCGACCGCGAGGAAGATCGCCGGTGCAGGCACGCGCAGCAGCTGCGTCAGCTTCGTCGAGGCCAGCGCGAGCAGGAACCCGCCCGCGACGACCAGCATGATCGCTCCGTAGTCGGAGAGCTCGGTCATCGGGGGGCCGCCGGGGCGGCGCGGTGGGGAGGTGTGTTTTCGGGCATGGCTCAGCTCGCCGACCAGTCTTCCCGGCACACCACAGCAGACCGTACCGCAGGGGCGCGCCCTCCGCGGGCTACCCTTCTCGCATGCGCACCTGGGATCTTCTCGCTGCGATCCCGGTGCGGATCGAGGGCTACTCCTTCCAACGCCTTGCCCAGCCGGTCTCGAGCGGCTTCGAGCGGGTCACGACCGTCGTGCGCCTCTTCGGCGATGGCGAGGAGGGCGTCGGCGAGGACGTCAGCTACACGGCCGAGGATCACGACCGGCTGCTCGGCTGGGGCACGCGGCTGCCGCTCGCCGGCAAGCACACGCTCGCCTCGCTGAGCGAGAAGCTCGACGAGGTCGACCTCTTCCCGGTCGAGCCTGCGCTGTCCGTCTCGCGCAACTACCGGCGCTGGGCCTTCGAGAGCGCGGCGCTCGACCTGGCGCTGCGCCAGCAGAGCACCACCCTCGCGGCAGCGCTCCGGCGCAAGCCCGCTCCCGTGACGTTCGTCGTGTCGCGCCGCCTCGCCGCCAGCCCGGCCGCGGCCGAGCTGGCGGCGCTGCTCGCCGCCGAGCCGGGGCTGCGCTTCAAGCTCGACCCGACTGCCGGCTGGAGCGACGAGGTGTGCCGCGACGTCGCCGCGCTCGGTGTCGTCGACTGCGTCGATCTGAAGGGCGCCTACCAGGGCACCGCGGTCGACAACCCCGCCGACCCGGAGCTCTACGCGCGGGTCGTCGAGGCGTTCACGGAGGCCTGGATCGAGGATCCTGCAGTCACCGACGCGACGCGCCCGGTGCTGGAAGCGCACGCGGCCCGCATCACCTGGGACGCCGTCATCCACTCCGCCGCCGACATCGACGCGCTGCCCTGGTCGCCGCGCGCGCTCAACTCGAAGCCGTCGCGCTTCGGGCCGATCCACGCGCTGCTCGACTTCTACGACCGCTGCGCCGCCGACGGCATCGCGCTCTACGGCGGTGGCCAGTTCGAGCTCGGGCCTGGCCGCGGCCAGATCCAGTACCTCACATCGCTCTTCCACCCGCACACCGCCAACGATGTCGCCCCTGGCGGCTGGAACGCGGTCGTGCCGGCAGCAGGGCTGCCCGCCTCGCCGCTCGCGCCGGAGCCGCAGGGCACCGGCTTCCGCTGGGGCCGCGACCCGCGCTGACTGCAGGAGCGGCCGTGAGCGTGCCGCCGCCGGCCGTGGCCGGACAGGCACATTGCGGTTTGCTCGCGGCAGCGCTACCTTGGTCTGCCTGTGTTCGTCCACGAACGCCTTGATCCGAACGACCAGTTCCGTCAGCGCAGGGATCGTCATCGCCGCAGCCGTCGCCGGCGGCGCAACGCTCTCGCCGCGGTGCTCCTGCTCGCCGCTGTAGCTACGCCGATCACCGTGTTCGTCAGCGGTGGCGATGGCTCGCGCGCTGCCGGCACGGTGCAGGCTCCTCCGGCCGCCGCCGCCGTGAGGTCGAAGCCGCTGCCCCGGCCGCGCGCCGTGCCGAAGGAGATCCGCGGCGTCCACATCACGATGCCGCTGGCCTCGCTGCCGGGCCGCATCGACCAGTACATCGGGCTGCGCGAGTATGGGCTGAACACGATCGAGGTGGACGTCAAGGACGAGTCGGGGCAGGTCGGGTTCGCCAGCGCCTACGCGCTCGACGCGCAGGCCACCGGCGCCGTGCGTCGCTACTACGACCCGAAGGTCGTTGCGCAGCACGCCCACGGTCTCGGCATCTACCTGATCGGGCGTGTCGTCGTGTTCGAGGATCCGGTGCTCGCCAGGGCGCGGCCGCAGTTCGCGCTGCGCCGCCCCGACGGCCAGCCCTGGGTGAACGCCGCCGGCCTCGGCTGGGTCAGCCAGTACGACCGGGCCGTCTGGAAGTACGCCGTCGACGTCGCCGAGGGGGCCGCGCGGGCCGGCTTCGACGAGATCCAGTTCGACTACGTCCGCTTCCCCAGCGACGGCGACGTCGAGTCGATCGTCTACCCGGGGCGTCGCGTCGAGCCGAAGTCGGTCACGATCAACCGCTTCCTGCAGTACGCGGTGTCGCGGCTCCGCCCACTGGGCGTGCGGATCTCGGCCGACCTCTTCGGCCTCGCCGCCACCCACGACCTGCGTATCGGGCAGGTGCCCGCCACGATTGGCCGAACCCTTGATGCGATCTATCCGATGGTCTATCCCTCGCACTACAGCGCGGGCGAGTTCAACCTCCCCGACCCCGAAGCCTCCCCTGGCCCGACCGTCGGCCGTTCGGTCACCGACTTCAACCGCGCCACCAGGGGCAAGCGCGCGCGCATCATCCCGTGGATCCAGGACTTCTCGCTCAAGCGCACCTATACGCTGTTCGAGGTTCGGCAGCAGATCGCGGCTGCGCGCGCAGCCGGGGTGGGGGGCTTCCTCCTCTGGAATCCCCGCGGCGTGTACACCACCGAGGCGCTCCGGCCCCGCTGAGCAGCGGTTTCCGCGTTAACTGATTCCTTACGGCTCCATCACGCAGGCCACAAGCCCTGCGTCGATACTCCAAGCGATGTCACAGAGATCCCTCCGCACCCTCGTTGCCCTCTCGGCCTGCGCGCTCGCCGTCCCGGCAGCTGCCTCGGCGCGGGGAATGGCAGACGCCGCCACCGGCATGGGTTCGGGCAGTCCTGCCACCAGCTCCCTCGCGGCGAGCCAGTCGGATGGGACGCTGACGCTCCGCTCCGTCAATGGCACGCTGACGTTGAGCGGCAAGGGCAGCGTGCTCGGCCAGGTCGCCGGCAAGGCGCGCGTCCTGATCGATGACGCCGATCCCAGCGACGGCGTGCCCGTGGTCTCCGGCTACGACCGGGCACAACGCGTCGGGAAGACAGCGGTGCTCTACTCCGGCTCCGATCTCCGCTTCCGCGTCCTCGGCGGTCAGTTCAAGCTGAAGGTCGTCGCGAGCGGGATCAGCCTCTCGTATGTCGGCCGCGGCGTCGCGACGCTTGTGGTGACTCCCGGCCTGCTGCCGGCGCTCGAGAGCGGCCTCTACTCGCTCGACGGTGGCGACACCTATCGCCAGATCGCGGTCGGCACGACGTCGATCATCATCGGCTCCGCCCTGGGCTCCACGCCCGCCTCCGGCCAGCCCGGGATCGTGCTGGAACGCCCGTGACGGGAGGCAGCCCAGAGATCCTCGTCGTCGAGGACGAGGAGTCGATTGCATCCTTCGTGTCGCTCTACCTCAAGAACGCCGGCTATGCCGTGCGCACTGCCGCCACCGGCAACGCCGCGATCGCCGAGGTGAACAGCAAGGAGCCGACGCTGATCATCCTCGACCTGATGCTGCCCGACCTGGACGGCATCGAGGTCTGCCGGCGCATCCGCCAGAAGTCCGACGTGCCGATCCTGATGCTCACGGCACGCGACGAGGATGTCGACAAGATCATCGGTCTCGAAGTCGGTGCCGACGACTACATGACGAAGCCCTTCAACCCGCGCGAGCTGGTCGCCCGGGTCAAGTCGATCCTGCGGCGCGTCACGCCGGAGCGGCGCGAAGCCCAGGGCGAGCGCATCGTGCACGGCGACCTGATCATCGATGCAGGCCGCCGCGAGGTGACCGTCAGCGGCGTCGAGGTGAGGCTGGCGCCCAAGGAGTTCGAGCTGCTCTGGGAGCTGCTCGACCATCGCGGGCTCGTGCTGACGCGCGACCAGTTGCTCGAACGCGTCTGGGGCTACACCTTTGCGGGCGACACGCGCACCGTGGACGTCCACGTCCGCCAGGTGCGACGCAAGCTCGGCGAGGCGTCGCCGATCGTGACGGTGTGGGGCGTCGGCTACAAGGTCGCCCCGGCCCGCGACAGCGCTCCTGCCGCCTAGCCGGAGCCGGGGCACGGCACGCATGTTCCGGTCGCTGCGTTTCCGGCTGCCGGCCCTTCTGCTCAGCGGGCTGCTGCTCGCAGCGGTCGTCACCACCGTGATCGCCTCGCAGCTCTTCGCCGAGCACACGCGCGGCCAGGTCGTGGCGCAGCTGCGCCGTCAGGCGCAGGGCATCGCGCAGCTCTACGCCGAGGAGGCTCTGCGCACCGTGGACGAGCGTCGCACCGCGCCGGCCTTCGCGGCGCCCGAGCTGGAGGAGGCGACGGGCAGCCGCATCTACTACGTCGGCGTGCCGATCTTCCCCGGCCAGGCGTCGGGCCTGCGCGGTCTCGCCCGCAAGTACGTGGACTGGCAGCGCCTCCAGGCGGGCGGCCGCGACGAGTTCTCGTTCGTGCCGCCGGGCGAGAGGAGCCGCTATCTCGCCGTTGCCCACCCGGTGCGGCTGGGCAAGCAGCTGTTCGGCGCGATCGTCGTCGCGCAGGAGAACCGCGCCTCCAACAGCGAGGCCTTCTCGCTGGTGCGGCTGCTCGCGGTGTCGTTCGGCGGCGGCCTGCTGATCGTCTGCCTGCTCGCCTGGTACCTGTCGCGGCGCATCGTGCGCCCCGTCGTCGCGCTCGCCCGCGCCACCAGCCAGGTGGCCGCCGGCAACTTCGATGTGAAGCTCCCGCCCAAGGGCGGCGGCGGCGAGATCGACCATCTCACCGACCGCTTCGGCGAGATGGCGCGCCGCCTGGGCGAGACCGACGCCCTGGAGCGCAACTTCCTGATGACCGTCACGCACGAGCTGCGCACGCCGCTCACGGCGATCCGCGGCCATGTGGACGCGCTGCGTGAGGGCCTCGCCGACGATCCCGACCTGCGCGCCGCCTCGCTCGAGGTCGTCGCCGGGGAGGCCGCCCGGCTGGAGCGTCTCGTCGGCGACATCCTCGACCTGGCGAAGCTCAACTCGCACCGCTTCTCGCTGGTCGTCGAGGAGGTTGACCTGGCCGACCTGCTCGAGGCGGCGCACGGTGCCTTCAGCGAGGACGCGCGCCGCCGTGGCATCGACTTCCCGCTCGACCTGGCCGGGCGCCCGCTCGTCGTCACCGACGGCGACCGCGTCCACCAGATCGTCCTCAACCTGCTGATGAACGCCTTCCGCTGGACGCCGGACGGCGGCCGCATCGCCATCGCGCTCGCCGTGGGCGAGGCCGGCGTCGAGATCAGCGTCGAGGACACCGGCCCCGGCATCGCGCCCGAGGAGCAGGAGCGCGTCTTCCGCCCGTTCTTCACCAGGGGCGGCGGCACCGGCCT
>CANNRA010000099.1 GCA_947507735.1 Actinomycetota bacterium | reverse complement strand
CGGAAGAGGTCGTCGAAGGTGACGATCGACCCGCCGAGCAGCGCCCCGGCGCGGCGCAGCAGATCGCGCTCGACCCGCTCCACGTCGGGAGCATTAGGAACGATCAGGACGGGCTCGTGCGGGAGAGCCTCCAGGTAGCGATCGAGCAGAAGCGCGACCTTGCCCGCGTGTGCGGGCCCGGCAAGGAGGGTCAGTGGCACCCGCCTATGGTAGTCACACGGCGCAGCCGAGAAAGGCCCCGCTGCGTCACCGGGCGCATGCGCCACCGGGGCCCGGTAATGAGACCTGTCCCATTACGACAAGGGAAGGTCGATTCGGGGCGGCACATTCACCGCCCCGAATCGAATGAATCAACGCTAGGCGGCGGCGTTCTTCGGCTTGCGACCGCGCCGGGCGACCTGCTGGCCCGGCAACTGCGTGGCACACGTATCGCAGAGGTCGGCCTGCTTCGCGCCGCGGCGCGCATCACCGAACGTGATACGCAACACGGCGCCGCGCCCCTCATCGACTTCCTTGCCGCAGTTGTCGCACACGAGAATTGTCTTACGTGCCACGGGTGACCTCCAGAAACATTGACGGGCGAATTAGGCCAATGCTAGCGGAGAGAGCCGGCCGAGTGAGCGAGGCAATACGCACCGCAAATGCTATTTGTTACGAAATAGCAATACCGCAATCAAACGATAGAACGATCGGCGCACGGGAATGAGAGGCGTCACGCGCCTGTCGAGAAATGCAGCGCAGAATGCACTGCGTATCGACCGGGAGCGCCTAGCTTGAGGCGCGATGCTTCAACCGGTGGATCACGAGCAGCACAAGCAACCCGCTTCCCACCACCACTCCCGCGCCGATCAGGCCGTAGTGGTTGATTGCATCAGCAGCCGCCTGACCCAGGTAGTAGGCGACGAGACTGACGGCGGCGGCCCAGCAGATACCACCGCTCGCATTCCAGAAGAAGAACTTCCACCACGACATCCCTGCGACGCCAGCCATCCAGGCAGCAGTGAAGCGCAGGATCGCGACGAAACGGCCGATGAAGACGGTCTTTGGCCCGTGACGGGCGAAGAAGCGCTCCGACGGCGGGATCAGCTTCGCGGCGCCGCGCTCGACCAGGCCGTTAGCCCAGAGTCCGACCCGGAAGCTCATCGCGAGCGGCGCTGCGAGCAGAGCTGCGCCTCCGCCGGCAAGCGCGAGACGCTCCGCACGCGCGTGCAGGCGCGCCAGCCACTCCCACTGCGCGAGCATCTTCCGCCCCCAGCGCCGACCGACGTAATAGCCGCCGTTATCGCCGATGATTGCAGCCACCGCGGCAACCACAATCACCTCAATGATCGAGTAATGACCCTGCGATGCAAGGATCCCCGCAGCGATCAACGCTGTCTCACCGGGCAACGGCAGTCCGGCCGACTCCAGCAGCACGAGCAGGAAGAGCAATGTCAGCCCGTACGTGGTGAGGGTGTGCAACATGCTCGCGGCAGTCTACGGGTAGCCGGGCGGGCGACCACGACCGTCAGCACCGCGCGCTACGCTCCCCGGACGGCGACGCAACTCGACTCGAGGAGTGCCCGATGGACTGGATCGATGAGGCCGACGGTGTCTTCCGCGGCGGCGGTGTCAAGGGGCTCGGACTGGCGGGCGCGCTGCTCGGGATGGCCGAGCACACGACCAAGCCGGTGAACCGCTGGGCGAACGTCGCCGGCGCCAGCGCTGGAGCGATCATCGCGGCGACGCTGGCGTGCGGCAAGACGCCGGCCGACCTGCAGAAGCTGCTGCAGGAGACCGACTTTGCGCAGTTCCAGGACTTCCCGTTCCACCGCAAGCTGATCGGCGGCGTGCCGAGCCTGCTGCTGCGTCACGGCATGGCGCGCGGCGAGGCGTTCCGGACGTGGCTCGATGGCGAGCTCGGCGGCGCGACCTTCGCGAGCGTGAAGACCGCAGACGGCCAGGGCTCCCGGCTGAAGCTGATCGCCGCCGACATCACGATGCGCCGGCTGCTCGTGCTGCCCGACGACCTGCACCTCTATCGCCTGCCGAAGGCGACCTCGGCGATCGACCCCGACACCTTCCCGATCGCCTCGGCGGCGCGGATGAGCATGTCGATCCCCTACTTCTTCGAGCCGATCCGCCTCGTGGACGACGCCACAGGCCGCGCCGTCACGATCGTCGACGGCGGCACGCTCTCGAACTTCCCCGTCTGGCTGTTCGACGTCTCCGATCGGCCGCCGTCCCGCCCCACCTTCGGCTTCACCCTCAAGGGCGGCAAAGGGGTCGGCGAAGGCCTGAACCGGCTCGAGCGCCGCCTGCCCTGGGCGTTGCGCACCGGCTTCGACCTGTTCCACACCGCCCAGGAGGCGTGGGACCAGCGCTTCGTCTCCCACTCCACGCGCGTGCGCACGCTCGCGGTGGACGCCGCCGACGTTGCAACCACCGATTTCACCCTCTCGCGCGAGCGCCAGGAGCTCCTCATCCGCAACGGCAAGGCGGCCGCCAAGGAGTTCCTCGACGCCTTCTCGCTGGAGAGCTACATCAACACCTTCCACCGCACGATGGTGGAAGGCAGCACCCCCTAGGGAAGCGCCAGCGGACGGCGAGCGATGCCCCGGACGCGAGGCCGGGGCCGTCAGTAGACTCGCCGCATGCGTATCGGCATCCCCAAGGAAACAGCTGCTGGCGAGGCCCGTGTGGCCCTCGTCCCGGAGACTGTTGCCAAACTCGTCACTGCAGGATTCGAGGTGCTCGCGGAACGCGGCGCCGGCGAATCCGCCTCATTCCCCGACGCCCAGTACACGGCAGCAGGAGCGACACTCGTCGACGCTGCTACCGCCCTCGGCGCTGACATCGTCACGAAGGTACGCACCCCGAGTGCGGCCGAGACTGGACAGCTACAGCGAGGCTCACTCCTCGTCGGCTTCCTGTCGCCGCTGACCGACAAGGAAGGCGTCGCCGCGCTCCAGGGGGCCGGCGTAACGGCCTTCGCGCTCGAGTCGATCCCGCGCATCAGCCGCGCCCAGTCGATGGACGCACTGTCCTCGCAGAGCACGGTGGCCGGCTACAAGGCCGTGCTCGTCGCGGCCGACACCCTGCCCAAGTTCTTCCCGATGCTGATCACCGCAGCCGGCACCGTCGCTCCGGCGAAGGTGCTCGTGCTCGGCGCTGGCGTCGCAGGCCTCCAGGCCATCGCCACGGCGCGCCGTCTCGGCGCCGTCGTCTCGGCGTTCGACGTGCGTCCGGCCGTCAAGGAGCAGGTGCAGTCGCTCGGCGCAGTGTTCCTCGACCTCGGCATCAACGGCGAGGAGACGGCCGGCGGCTACGCGGCCGAGCTGACGCCCGAGCAGCAGGCGCAGCAGCAGGTTGAGCTGCAGAAGCGGATCGCCGACATGGACGTCGTCATCACGACGGCCCTCATCCCCGGCCGCCCCGCACCGAAGCTGATCACCGCCGACGCCGTCAAGGCGATGCGCGTTGGCTCGGTCATCGTCGATCTGGCCGCCGAGGCAGGCGGCAACTGCGAGCTGACAGCTCCGGGCGAGGTCGTCGTCCGCGAGGGCGTCACCATCGTCGGCAGCACCGATCTGCCGAGCCAGATGGCGTGGCACGCCAGCCAGCTGCTCTCGCGCAACATCGCAACGCTGCTCCTCCACCTCGCCCCCGGTGCCGAGCTCAAGCTCGACTGGGCGGACGAGATCACCGCTGGGGCCTGCGTGGCCGGGAAGGAGTCCTGATGGGCGGGCACTACGCAACCCTGATCATCGAGCTGACGGTTCTGCTGCTCGCGATCTTCCTCGGCATCGAGGTCATCTCGAAGGTGCCGACGCTGCTCCACACGCCGCTGATGTCCGGCACCAACGCGATCCACGGCATCGTCATCGTCGGCGCGATCTTCGTCGCCGGCGCGAGCGACCAGGACACGCTGACGCAGGTCATCGGCTTCATCGCCGTCGTCCTGGCCTCGGCCAACGTCGTCGGCGGCTTCGTCGTCACCGACCGCATGCTGGAGATGTTCAAGAAGAAAGAGCCCGTCAAGAAGGCCAACGAGGCGGGTGCCAAGTGAGCGAGAACATCAGCAATCTTCTCTATCTGGTCTCGATCGTCAGCTTCATCCTGGCGCTCAAGTTCCTCTCCTCGCCCACGCGGGCGCGGCGCGGCAACCAGATCGGCGCCGCCGGCATGCTGCTGGCGATCGGCGTCACGCTCGCCAAGAGCGAGACGGGCGGGGGGCTCTCGAAGAGCCTCGACACCGGCACCTACTGGCTGATCGCGATCGCAGCGATCATCGGCTCGGCGATCGGTGTCATCGGGGCGCGCAAGGTCAAGATGACCGCGATGCCGCAGATGGTGGCGCTGTTCAACGGCGTCGGCGGCGGTGCCGTGGCCCTCGTTGCGCTCTCCGAGTACCACAACATCATCCGCGACCACGTCTCCACGACGTGGGACATCTCGCTGGCGATCGGCATCTCCGGCCTGATCGGCTCGGTGTCGTTCGCCGGCTCGATCATCGCCTTCGCGAAGCTGCAGGAGCTGATCCACGGCCGTCCGATCACGTATCCCGGCCAGAAGATCGTCAACCTGGTGATCCTCGGCGTCGGGCTCGGCCTGGCGTGCACGGTCGCGGCCGGCGTCACGCACCACTGGGTGCTCGTCGTCGCGCTGCTGCTGGCGCTCGCCTTCGGCGTGCTCTTCGTGCTGCCGATCGGCGGCGCGGACATGCCCGTCGTCATCTCGCTGCTCAACGCGTTCACCGGCATCGCCGCGGCCGCGTCGGGCTTCGAGCTCGGCTCGAACGTGCTGATCGTCTCGGGCATGCTCGTCGGTGCCTCCGGCACGCTGCTGACGCTGATGATGGGCAAGGCGATGAACCGCTCGATCGGCAACGTCCTCTTCGGGGCGTTCGGCCAGGTCGCTGCAGGTGCAGGCGACGCTGCTGCCGCCGGCGGTGCAACCGGCACGGTGAAGTCCACCAGCGCCGACGACGTGGCGATCATGCTGGCCTACGCCCGCAAGGTGATCATCGTCCCGGGCTACGGTCTCGCTGTCGCCCAGGCCCAGCACAACGTCCGCGAGCTCGCGGACGAGCTCGAGAAGCGCAACGTCGAGGTCGTCTACGCGATCCATCCGGTCGCCGGCCGCATGCCCGGCCACATGAACGTCCTGCTCGCCGAGGCGAACGTGCCGTACACGGCGCTGAAGGAGATGGAGGAGGTCAACCCGGAGTTCCCGCTGGCCGAGGTCGCGCTGGTCATCGGCGCGAACGACGTCACGAACCCGGCGGCCCGCTCCAATCCGGCCAGCCCGATCTACGGCATGCCGATCCTCGACGTCGACAAGGCCCAGGCGATCGTCGTGATGAAGCGCTCGATGCGCCCCGGCTTCGCCGGCATCGACAACGAGCTCTACCTCGACCCCAAGTGCATGATGCTCTTCGGGGACGCGAAGGAGTCGGTCGTCAAGCTCGTCACCGCGGTGAAGGCGCTCTAGAGCGCGTCACCCGCAGCACGGCTCTGCGAAGGGCGCCTCCCCTCGGGGTTGGCGCCCTTCGTCGTTCTCGGGGCGCGCCGGGGCCCCCGCCGCCCGACGCCGCGCCGCCCGGCTACCAGGGGAGCGGCGCGCCGTCCTGGAAGAAGCCGCCGCTGGAGCCGCCGTCCGGGAGGTCGACGCCGAAGAGGATGCTCGCGGCGCCCTGCTCGATCGAGCGCGGTGCGTCCTCGCCGCCCATCTCGGTGCGCACCCAGCCGGGGCTGGTCGCATTGACGAGGATGCCGCTGTCGGCCGGGTCGGCGGCCAGCTCGGCGGCGAGCACGCGCGTGACGGCGTTCAGGGCGGTCTTGGAGACGCGGTAGGACGGCCCGGATGCACCCATCCGCTCGAGCGAGGCCATCTCCGAGGTGACGTTGACGATGCGGCCCCAGCCGTTGCGCCGCATCAGCGGGATCGCGGCCGCAGCGAGGATCCAGGGGCCGAGCGTGTTGGTGCGCCAGAAGAGGTCGGCGGTGTCGGGGTCGAGATCGACCGCGCTGTCGTAGGCCAGGAGGCCCGCGTTGTTGACGAGCACGTCGAGGCGGCCGTGACGGGCGTCGATGGCCGAGACGGCGGCTGCGATCGAGGCGCGGTCTGCGACGTCGATCTGCACGGCGTGCACAGCGAGGCCGCGAGCGCGCAGGGCGCCTGCCGCCTCCTCGCCGCGGGCGAGGTCGCGGGCGCCGAGCAGCGTCGTGGCGCCCCGCTCGGCGATGCCCTCGACGACGGCGAGGCCGATGCCGCGATTTGCGCCGGTGACGAGGGCGACGCGCCCGCTGAGATCGCTCGGTTGCATGGCGGAGATTCTCGCACGGGTAGCCTTGCGATCGCGATGATCCCTTTCTTCTCAGGCGCGCATGTCCGGCAGGCGGTCTCCCCCGCCCGCGCGATCGAGGCGGTGCGCGAGGCGTTCGTCGCCTACGCCCGCGGCGAGTGGACGATGCCGCCCAAGGTCTATGTCACGAACTATCCCGCAGGTGACTTCCGCGCGATGCCGGCGCTCGGCGGCGGGCACGCCTCGTTGAAGTGGGTGACGAGCTTTCCTGGCAACCCTGCGAAGGGGCTCCCGACGGTGACCGGGCTGCTGCTGCTCTCGGACGCCGAGGACGGCCGCCTGCTGGCGATGCTGGATGCCGGCGCCGTGACGGCGCTGCGCACCGGCGCGGCCGCGGTGCTGGCCGCCGAGACGCTGGGCGTGCCGGCTGCACCGACGGCGTCGGTGATCGGCACCGGCGTCAATGGCCAGGCCGCTGCAGCAGCGTTCGTAGCGCGCGGCAGGGTGCCGCTGCTGTGGGACATCGATCGGGCGCGCGCCGAAGCCGCCGCTGCGACGGTCGGTGGTCGCGTGGCCGGCTCACTGGAGGAGGCGCTGGCCGCCGATCTCGTGGTGACGGTGACGCCGGGCCGCAACATCCTCTTCCCGGAGGGGTCGCTACGCCCCGGCCAGCACGTGTCGCTGATGGGCGCGGACGGCCCGGGCAAGGCCGAGATCGCGGTGGGCGAGCTGGCGCGGATCCGTCTGTTCTGCGACGACTGGGAGCAGGCGAGCCATGGCGGCGAGCTGGCTGCTGCGGTCGAGTCGGGACGTGTGGGACGGGGCGACGTGACGACGCTGCCCGACGTGCTGGCGGGCCTGGCCGAGGGGCGCCGCTCCGGCGACGAGATCACGGCCTTCGATTCGACGGGTCTAGCGATCCAGGATCTCGCGCTCGCGAAGGCGGCGCTGGCCGCGGCCAGCTCGATTCCCGGCCTGCCGCTGCTCGCGCTCTAGGCCCGCAGCCCCGCTCGCCGGCGATACCGGCCCTCGGCACAGTCGACGAGGCCGCTGAGCTCGAGCTCGGTGAGCGCCCCGGCAACCTCGCCCGCCGGCAGCCCCGTGGCCCGCACGGCCTCGTCGGCCGACCCCGCGCCGTCAGCTAACGCGGCGAGCACGGCCGCTGCCACCAACGATGTCGCGACCAGCGCCGGCGCCGGTGCCACCACGCCGATCGCGTCGAGCGCGTCGGCCGGGTCGAGCAGCGGCGTCGCGCCGGTACGCAGCAGCCCGTTGGTGCCACGCGAGAGCGCCGAGGTGATCTCGCCCGGTACCGCGAGCACCTCACGCCCGCCCTCGAGCGCGAAGTCGACGGTGATCAGCGCGCCGCTGCGCTCGCGCGCCTCGACCACGACCACGGCGCGGCAGAGGCCGGCGATGATCCGGTTGCGTGCCGGGAAGCGCCACGGCGCCGGCTCGACCCCCTCCTCGTACTCCGAGACGAGCAGCCCGGTCTCGGCGATGCGGGCCGCCAGCGCCGCGTGCGCGGCGGGATAGTCACGGTCGATGCCGCAGCCGAGCACGGCCACGGTGGCACCTCCGGCCTCCAGAGCGCCCCGGTGCGCCTCGGCGTCCACGCCGCGAGCGAGACCGCTCACGACCACCGCTCCGGCCGCAGCGGCCTCCCGGGCGATGCTGCGCGCCACCTGCGCACCGTACGGCGAGCAGGTGCGCGAGCCGACGACGGCGACTGCCGGCAGCGAGAGCACCGACAACGGGGCGGCGCCACGCACGTGGAGGCAGGCAGGCGGATCGTGGATCGCGGCGAGCAGGGCCGGATAGGCGGCGGCT
>CANNRA010000098.1 GCA_947507735.1 Actinomycetota bacterium | reverse complement strand
GCCCGCAGTGGGCGAGATCGCCCTCGGCACGGTCGACATCACCTTCTACCGCGACGACGTCTCGGTGCGCAGCGGCGAGGCGCCTCGCCACCCGCAGCCGATCGTCCGCGACACCCGCCTCGACTTCGGGCTCGAGGGCCGCACGATCATCCTGGTGGACGACGTGCTCTACACCGGCCGCACCATCCGCGCCGCGATCGAGACGCTGTTCGACTACGGTCGCCCGGCCCGCGTCCAGCTCGCCGTGGTTGCCGACCGCGGGCATCGCGAGCTGCCGATCCGCCCGGACTACGTCGGCAAGAACCTGCCGACGGCGCGCGACGAGCGCATCCAGGTGCGGCTGGCCGAGATCGATGGGGCCGACAGCGTCGTGCTGCTGCCTGCGGCGACGGAGGTGCGTGCCGATGGCTGAGCTCCACGTCATGCGCGACGACCAGCGGCCGCCCGGGAAGCCCGTGCGTCGCCACCTGCTCTCGATCGGCGACCTCGACCGCGACGACGTCGAGCGCCTGCTCGCTACCGCGCAGAGCTTCGGCAAGGCGCTGGAGCGCGAGGTGAAGAAGCTGCCGACGCTGCGCGGCCGCACCATCATCAACCTCTTCTACGAGAGCTCGACCCGGACGTCGTCCAGCTTCGAGCTGGCGGCCAAGCGCCTCTCCGCCGACACGATGTCGATCAAGTCGTCGGGCTCGTCGGTGGACAAGGGCGAGTCGCTCAAGGACACGGCGCTCACGCTCTCGGCCTACGACCCAGACGTCATCGTCATCCGGCACCCGCAGATCGGCGCGCCGCAGCTCGTGACGCGCTTCACCGACGCGCACGTCGTCAATGCCGGCGACGGCAAGCACCAGCACCCGACCCAGGCGCTGCTCGACCTCTACACGATGCAGGAGGAGCTCGGCCGGCTCGAGGGCCTGCATGTCGCCATCGTCGGCGACGTCCTGCACTCGCGCGTCGCCCGCTCGAACATCCAGGCGCTGATCATGGTCGGCGCCAGCGTCACGCTCGTCGGCCCGCCCTCGCTGATGCCGCGCGGCATCGAGGCGATGGGCTGCGAGGTGACGCACGACATCGCTGCGATCGCCCACGCCGATGTCGTCTACGTGCTGCGCATGCAGAAGGAGCGCATGGAGGCTGGCAGCGCGTTCCTGCCCAGCCTGCGCGAGTACACGGCCATGTGGGGCGTCACCCCGGAGCGGCTGCGCCCCGGCCAGAAGGTGATGCACCCGGGCCCGATGAACCGCGGCGTCGAGATCGACGCGCGCGTGGCCGACTCCAGCGACAGCCTCGTGGAGCGCCAGGTGCGCTCCGGGCTCGTCGTGCGGATGGCCGTCCTCTACGACCTGCTCACGCACGGGCCGGTCGCCATTCCCAGCGCAGTCCAGGAGGTCGCGTGATGTCGGAAGCCCCGCTCTTTGTCCGCCAGGGGGTCGCTCCCGACAGCGTTGTCATCCGCGGTGCCCGGGTCGTCGATTCCGTCGAGGGTGTTGACCAGGTCATGGATGTCCGCGTCGACGGTGGCGTCATTGCCGAGCTGGGCGAGCGGATCAGCGCGATCGGGCACCGCGAGGTGGACGGCGCCGGGCTGACGCTGGCGCCTGCCTTCGTCGACCCGCACGTCCATCTGCGCGTTCCCGGCCGTGAGGACGAGGAGACGGTCGCCAGCGGCTCGGCCGCGGCAGCTGCAGGCGGCTTCTGCGCCATCCTGGCCATGCCCAATACCGACCCGGTGGTGGACAGCGCCGCCGTGCTCGGTGCGCTCGTCGAGCAGGCGCTCAACGATGCCGTCATCCCGGTCGGGTTCATGGCCTCGATCACCAAGGGCCTGCGCGGCGAGGAGCTGGCCGAGCTGGCCGAGCTCGCCGCAACCGGCGCCGCTGCCTTCACCGACGACGGCCGCCCCGTGGTCAGCGCCGGCATGCTGCGCCGCGCGCTCCAGTACGCCGCCGTCACCGGCCGTCGCATCGCCCTGCACGAGGAGGAGCCGACGCTCTCCGGCAAGGGCCAGATGCACGAGGGCGCGGTCAGCGCCGAGCTGGGGTTCACCGGCTGGCCGTCGATCGGCGAGAGCGTGATGATCGCCCGCGACCTCGCGATCTGCGCCTACGAGGGCACGACGGTGCACATCCAGCACATCTCGGCCTGGGAGAGCGTGGCCGAGCTGCGCCGCTGGCAGGAGCTCGGCGTCGCTGCCACCGGCGAGGCGAGCCCGCACCACCTGGTGCTCACCGACGAGGCCGTCCGCTCGCTCGACTCGAACATGAAGATGAACCCGCCGCTGCGCGCCGAGCGCGACCGGCAGGCGCTGATCGAGGGCCTCAAGGACGGCACGCTCAGCTGCGTCGCCACCGATCACGCACCGCACGCCCGCCACGAGAAGGAGGCGCCCTTCGAGGAGGCGCCGTTCGGCGTGACCGGCCTCGAGACGGCCTTCGCAGTGCTCTACACGAAGCTCGTGCTGCCCGGCATCATCCCGCTCGAGCTGCTGCTGGAGCGGATGTGCCAGGGGCCGGCGCTGGCGCTCGGGATGGCCGTGCCGCGGATCGCTGTCGGCGCCCCCGCGAACCTCGTGCTGCTCGACCTGGAGGCCCGCTGGCAGGTGACCGAGGCCGGGTTCAGGTCGAAGTCGGCCAACTCGTGGCTGCTTGGCGAGACCCTGCAGGGCCAGCCGCGCCTGACGATCGCCGTCGGCCGCGTCGCGCACGATCTCGGCGCGGTGCCTGCGTGACGCCGCCGCCCCGCCGCGAGCGGGTCACGGTGGTCGCCAACGAGCAGATCGGCCCGTACACGCTGCTGCGCACGACGCGCGGCGAGGTCGACCCGGGCGTGCCCGGGCAGTTCTTCATGCTCGAGGCGCCCGGCCGCATCCTGCCGCGCCCGATGAGCCTCTGCCTCGTCCCGACCGGCGAGCTCGCCTTCCTGATCGACCCGATCGGCCCCGGCACGCAGGCGATCTGCGCGCTGCAGCCCGGCGAGTCGCTGCAGGTGCTCGGCCCGCTCGGCAACGGCTTCCGGCTCGACGTCGAGCAGCCGCTGCTCGTGGGCGGCGGGATCGGCATCGCGCCGCTCCCGTTCACCTCGCAGGCGCTCGCGCGGCGCAACGGCGGCACGCCGCCACCCGCGGTGCTCGGCTTCCGCAGCGCCCACCACGCCGAGGCGGCAGCGCTCGTCCCCAACGCCGAGGTGTGCATCGAGCCGACCTACGTGACGGCGCTGATCCCGGCCGGGCTGGACGTGCTCGCCTGCGGCCCGGAGCCGATGCTCGAGGCGGTGCGCGCACAGTGTCCCGGCTCGCAGCTCGCCTGGGAGGCCCCGATGGCCTGCGGCTACGGCGCCTGCTACGGCTGCGCGGTCGAGATCGACGGCGAGCTCAAGCGGCTCTGCATCGAGGGTCCGGTGCTCGCAGCGTGATCCTCAACGCCTCCGGCTGCCTCGACGCGCTGACCGCCCCCAACGTCGCCGCTGCGCTCGACTGCTTCGTGACGAAGACCGTGACGCCGCTTCCGCGTGGCGGCAACCCGCCGACCCGCATCGCCGAGACCCCTGTCGGGATGCTTAACTCGATCGGCCTGGCGAACCCGGGCATCGACGAGTTCCTGCGCGTCAATCTCCCGGAGCTGGCAGCACTCGGCCTGCGCCTCTGGGTGTCGGTCGGCGGCTTCAGCGCCGAGGAGTACGCGGCCAGCTGCGCGCTGCTCGACGCCTGGCCCGAGGTCGAGGCGCTCGAGCTCAACCTCTCCTGCCCGAACGTCGAGGAGGCGGCCGAGAGCGCCGCGGCGATCGTCGCCGCCTGCCGCGCCGCCACCACGAAGCCGCTCTGGGCGAAGCTCTCGCCCGCCAACTGGGACATCGCCGGCTCGGCCCGCGCTGTCGAGGCTGCCGGCGCCGACGGGCTCTCGCTGATCAACACGATCCGCGGCCTGGCCATCGATGCGCGCACCAACCGGCCCGTGCTGTCGCTGGCCACGGGCGGCCTCTCCGGGCCGGCGCTCAAGCCGATCGCACTGGCCGCCGTCTTCCAGTGCCGCCGCGTCTCGCAGCTGCCGATCGTCGGCATGGGCGGGGTGCGCACCGGGCGCGATGCCTTCGAGTTGCTGGCCGCCGGCGCGACCCATGTCGCGGTCGGGACGACGCTCTTCGCCGATCCCGGAGCTCCCGGCCGGATCCGTGCCGAGCTGCAGGTCGAGCTCGAGCGGAACGGCTTCACGACGAGCGCTGAGGCGTCGGGCATCGCGCACGCGCCCGCGCGCGCCTGAGTGCCAGCCGCACCTCCCATAGCAGGAAACGTCGCGCTCCGGGAGATCGAAAACCCTGGAAATCGCCGGAAAAGTTCCGCGTCGGCGTCCGTGCGCTGGTGCTAGAATCCGGCGCCGTATGGTGCTGCCGAAAACACCCGGACAGGCTCCGGAACGCTCCCTCGATCAGCGGATGGAGGCGCTGCGCCGGGCCAACGACATCCGTGTTCGGCGCGCCCAGTTGAAGAAGGACCTCAAAGCGGGCGACGTCAGCATCGAGTCAATCCTGCTCGCGCCGCCCGAGTACGTCGAGACGGCGAAGGTCTTCGACATGCTGATGTCGGTGCCGAAGTTCGGTCGGGTCAAGGCGACGCGCCTGCTCAACCAGTGCCGGATCAGCCAGTCCAAGACGGTCGGCGGTCTCTCCGAGCGGCAGCGCGCCGAGCTGATCGGTCTCTTTGACCGCTGAGGCAGCAGCCAGGGGCGGGCTGCCCGTCATCGTCGTCACTGGGCCGTCCGGCGCGGGCAAGGGCACGCTGATCCGGTTGCTGCTGGAGCGCGTCCCGGAGCTCGCCGTCTCGATCTCGGCCACCACGCGCAGCCGCCGTGCCGGGGAGGAGGACGGACGCGAGTACTGGTTCCTCGGCGACGACGACTTCGTACAGCGTGTCGAGGACGGTGCCTTCCTCGAGCACGTCACGTACGTGTCGGGCCGCCGCTACGGCACCCTGCGCAGCGAGATTGACCGCATCGCGGCCGCGGGCCGCATCTGCGTGCTGGAGCTCGAGACCGAGGGCGCGCTCGGCGTCAAGGACAAGGTGCCCGGCGCCCTGACCATCTTCATCACGGCCTCGATCCCGGAGCTGGAGCGACGTCTGTGCGACCGCGCCACCGAGAGCACGGGCGAGATCGGCGAGCGGATCGAGCTGGCCGGCCGCCAGCTCCAGGAGGCGCACCTGTTCGATCACGTCGTGCTGAACGACGAGGTCGATCGTGCCGCCGTCGAGCTGACCGGCATCGTCCGTGACGCCATCGCTGCGGCCGCCCGCCGGGGTTCCCGCTAGGATGCTTGGCCTATGACTCCGAGAAACGATGAGCTGCTCGCCCGCGTCGACTCGCGCTATGCGCTCGTCATCGTGGCCGCCAAGCGCGCCCGCCAGATCAATAACTACCACCACCAGCTCGGTGAGGGCACCTTCGAAGAGGTTCCGCCCATGGTGGAGTCCCGCTCGAAGAACTACCTGACGATGGCCATGGAGGAGATCGCCTCCGGCAAGATCAGGTACGAGTACACCAAGTAGGGCTTCGGCCCGTGAGGAGGGGCGACAGTGTCTCGGATCCTCCTCGGTGTCTCTGGCGGCATCGCCGCCTACAAGTCCTGTGAGCTCGTCCGCCTGCTGGTTCGCGCAGGCCACGACGTGGTGCCGCTCGTCACGGCTGGCGCCGAGCGCTTCGTGCGCGCCGAGACGTTCACGGCGCTGGCCCGGCGTCCTGCCGGCGAGGACGTCTACCTCCACCTGACGCGCGCCGACGTGCTGGCGGTGGCTCCGGCCACGGCGAACACGCTGGCAAAAATGGCCCTTGGTCTCGCCGACTCGGTGCTCACCGAGGCGGCGGTCGCGCACACCGGCCCCGTCATCGTTGCGCCGGCGATGAACCCGCGCATGTGGGCGGCGGCAGCGACCCAGGTCAACGTCGCGACGCTGCAGGCGCGAGGTGTCACGATCGTCGGCCCCGGCACCGGTGACACTGCCGAGGGCGAGCACGGTGTGGGCCGCATGGCCGAGCCGGCCGAGATCGCCGCCGCCATCGAGGCCGTGCTGGCGGCCACCGGCAGCGGCGCTCCGGCCGGTGCAGGTGCCCTCTCCGGCCGCAGCGTCCTCGTCACGGCCGGCGGCACCCGCGAGCCGATCGACGCGGTGCGCTACGTCGGCAACCGCTCCTCGGGGCGCATGGGTGTGGCGCTCGCCGCCGAGGCTGCGCGGCGCGGGGCGGAGGTGACGCTCGTCGCGTCCAACCTCGCCGTGGCTGCGCCGGCCGGCGTCACCGTGGTGCAGGCACCGACAGCCGCCGATCTCGCCCGCGAGACGCTCGCGCGCTCTGCTGCCGCCGATCTGATCCTGATGGCCGCGGCCGTCGCGGACTACCGGCCGGTCGATCCGCGCGCCGACAAGCGCAGCAAGGACGCCGCGGGCTGGACGGTCGAGCTCGAGCCGACGCAGGACGTGCTCGCCGCGCTTGGCGAGGTGCGGCGCCCCGGCCAGGTCGTCGTCGGCTTCGCGGCCGACCACGGCGAGGAGGGTCTGAGCAAGGCGCGCGTCAAGCGTGAGCGCAAGCGCTGCGACCTGATCGTCTTCAACGACGTCTCGCGCCCCGACATCGGCTTCGACAGTGCCGACAATGAGGTGACGATCGTCGGCGCCGCCGGGGAGCTCGACGTGCCGAAGGGCGCGAAGTCCACTGTGGCCGCGGCGATCCTGGACGAGGCCGGGCGCCTGCTCGCCCCGCGGGCATGAGCGAGCCCGCCGACGACACCTACGAGCTCTTCCAGGAGGGGCGCCGCCGCCTGCAAGACGGCCGGGCCGCCCAGGCTACGGTGCCGCTGGAGCGGGCCCGCCGGGCCGAGCCGAACAAGGCGTCGATCCGCGAGGCGCTCGGCATCGCCTACTTCCGGCTGCGGCGCTGGCCCGACGCCGAGGCCGAGTTCCGCGCGGTCATCGAGCACGAGCCCGTGAGCGACTACGCCCACTTTGCGCTGGCCCGCTGTCTCGACCAGCAGGGGCGACCAGACGAGGCCAACCCGCACTACCGGCTCGCCCAGTTCCTTGATCCGGAGCGCATTGCCGAGCTCGGTGCCGACGGCGCCAGGGAGGCGTGATGCGTGCCGTCGTGCAGCGCGTCCGCAGCGCCTCGGTCACGGTCGATGACGCCATCGTGGGCGAGATCGGCGCGGGCCTGCTCGTGCTGCTCGGGGTCGCACGCGGCGACGGGGTGGAGCAGGCGGCTCGGCTCGCCGCGAAGGTCGCGAAGCTGCGCATCTTCGAAGACGACGAGGGCCGCTTCGCGCGCAACGTCGCCGAGGCGGGCGGAGCGGTGCTTGCCGTCAGCCAGTTCACGCTGCACGCCGACACGTCGAAGGGCAACCGCCCGAGCTTCAGCGACGCGGCACCCGGGCCGGAGGCCGAGCCGCTCTACGAGGCGTTCTGCGCCGCGGTCGCCGCCGGGGGCCTGCCGCTGCAGCGTGGCCGCTTCGGCGCGCACATGCAGGTGGAGCTCGTCAACGACGGCCCGGTCACGATCATCCTGGACGCGTGATGGCCACCGTCATCGAGTACGCGCAGCTCGCTGACGCTGCCGGCACCGAGCTCGGGGCGAGCAGCTGGGTCGAGCTCGACCAGCCGCGCATCGACGCCTTCGCCGAGGTGACGGGCGACCGGCAGTGGATCCACACCGACCCGCAGCGCGCGGCCGACGGCCCGTTTGGCGGCACGATCGCGCACGGCTGGCTCGTGCTGTCACTGCTGCCCGGCCTCGTGTCCGAGCTGCTCGAGGTGCCGGGCCGCCGCCTCTCCGTCAACTACGGCGTCGATCGGGTGCGCTTCACGGCGCCGGTGTCCGTCGGCAGCCGCGTCCGCCTGCGCGCCCGCATCGCCGAGGTCACGCCGCGCGGCGACGCGCTGCTCGTCAAGCTGGCGATCACGATCGAGCTCGAGGGCCAGGAGAGGCCGGCCGCGGTCGGCGAGGTGCTCAGCCTCGCCGTCGGCGCGGCCTGAGTGCGCCGACGGCGCTGGCGTTCGTGCTGCCTGTCACGTTCTCGGCCGGAACCCTCTGCTATCCTCTGGACAACCAATTTCGCTGTTTGCGGAAATGGGCGCGGGAGCGCCCTTTTTTCGTCTTAGGGGAAGAATTTGACACGCACGTACGACAAGGAGAGAACGCT
>CANNRA010000097.1 GCA_947507735.1 Actinomycetota bacterium | reverse complement strand
TGCAGGTGCGCCGTCGCCTGGCGAAGCTCGGCCTGGCCACCGTGCGCGACGCGCTGGAGCTCCGCCCGCGCCGCTACGAGACGGCGGCGGCCGAGCGGCGCCTCTGCGATCTGCGCGCCGACGAGGAGGCCGTCGTCAGCGGCACCATCCGCTCCGCGACGGCGCGCCGTCGCGGCCGGCTGCTGCTGATCACTGCCTGGGTCAGCGACGGCACGGGCGAGATCGCCGCCACCTGGTTCAACCAGCCATGGCTGGCCGACCGGCTGCTGCCCGGCACGAAGGTGCGCCTGCGCGGCCGCTCCAGCCGCTTCGGCTTCAACGTCGAGAGCTACGACATCGGCGACGACAGCTCGGCCACCGCCGACTTCGCGCCGGTGTACCCGGCCAGCGAGGACACGCCCTCGAAGACGGTGCGCCGCGTCGTCGAGGCGGCGCTCGCCCACGCGGGCGACGCTCCCGACCCGCTGCCGCCGCACCTGCTGGCCGCGCAGGGTCTGCCCCGCCGCGCCGATGCGCTGCATGCGCTGCACCAGCCGCGCAGCGCGGCCGAGGCGGAGCAGGGGAGAGGGCGCCTCGCCTTCGAGGAGCTGCTCGTGTTGCAGGTCGGGCTGGCCCGGCGGCGCCGCGAGCGGGCCGGCGAGGAGGCGCTCCCGCTCGGCCAGCCGGGTGAGCTGCTGGAGCGCTACCGCGCCGCCCTGCCGTTCGCGCTGACGCCCTCCCAGGAGAGCGCCATCGCCGAGCTCGACCTCGACCTGGCGCGGCCCGCGCCGATGCAGCGCCTCCTGCAGGGCGACGTCGGCTCGGGCAAGACCGTGGTCGCGCTCTACGCCCTGCTGCGCGCCGTCGAGGCAGGCCATCAGGGCGCCCTGATGGCGCCCACCGAGACGCTCGCCGAGCAGCACTTCCTGACGCTCGACCAGCACTGCCGTGACCTCGGCGTGCCGGCCGTCCTGCTCACCTCGTCGCTGCCCGCGCGCGAGCACGCCACTGCCCGCGCCCGCATCGCGAGCAGCGAGGCGCGCATCGCCGTCGGCACGCACGCCCTGATCCAGCGCGAGGTGCAGTTCGCCTCGCTCGCCGTCGCCGTCGTCGACGAGCAGCACCGCTTCGGCGTCGAGCAGCGCAAGGCGCTCAGCGAGGGTCGCTCGCCGCACGTGCTGCACATGACGGCGACTCCGATCCCGCGCACGCTTGCCCTCACCGTCTACGGCGACCTCGCCGTCAGCGAGATCGCGAAGCCGCCCGCGACGCGCAAGCCGATCGTCACGGCCTGGGTTACCGCCGACCGCTCCTCGGAGGCGTACCAGCGGCTGCGGCGCCACCTGGAGGAGGGGCGCCAGGCCTACGTCGTCTGCCCGCTGATCGAGACGAGCGAGACGAGCCTCGCCCGCGCTGCCGAGGAGGAGGCCGAGCGGCTGCGCGCCGACGAGCTGCGCGGCCTGCAGGTCGGCTGCCTGCACGGGCGGCTACGGCCGGCGGAGCGCCGCGACCTGATGGCCCGTTTCAAGGCGCGCGAGCTCGACGTCCTCGTCGCAACGACGGTTATCGAGGTCGGGGTAGACGTCCCGAATGCAACGATCATGATCGTGCAGGAAGCAGATCGTTTCGGGCTCGCCCAGCTCCACCAGCTGCGCGGCCGCGTCGGCCGCGGCGCCGAGCAGAGCTACTGCCTGCTCGTCTCGCGCCCGCTCGACGCGCTCACCGACACGGCACAGGCGCGGCTGGAGGCGCTCGTTCGCACCACCGACGGCTTCGAGCTGGCCGAGGTCGACCTCGAGCTGCGTGGCGGCGGCGCCCTGCTCGGCACCCGCCAGTCGGGCGTCACCGACCTGCGCTTCACCCGGCTGCGCGACGATCGCGCCCTGCTCGAGCGTGCCCGCGCCCTCGCCGACGACGCCGACGCCCAGCTCGCTCTCGCCGGGGACGACCCGTTCGACCCGCTGGTCGAGGCGGTCGAGCGCGCCTTCCGCGGCCAGGAGGATCCGGGCGCATGAGCGGCCTCCGTCCAGGCTCGCGTCCCGGTGGCGGCAGCGGCAAGCTGCGCATCATCGCGGGCGCCCAGAAGGGCCACGTCATCGTCGCCCCCAGGGGTCTCACGACGCGTCCCACCTCTGACCGCGTGCGCGAGGCGGCGTTCAACCTGATCGGCCCGCTGGGCGAGGCGCACGTGCTCGACCTGTACGCCGGCTCGGGGGCGATGGGCTTCGAAGCGCTGTCGCGCGGGGCAATCCGCTGCACCTTCGTCGAGAAGGACGAGGTCGCCTGTCGGGCGATCGTCGGCAATGCCGAGAAGCTCGGCCAGACCGGCGTCATCGTCGTCCGGCGGGACGCCCGCCACGCGCTCGCCGACGAGGTGGCCGCGGGGAGGCGCTACGATCTCGTCCTCGTCGATCCACCCTACGAGACGTTCCCCGTGCACGAAGCCGTCCTCGACTCCCACCTGTCACTGCTGCTCGCGCCTGGCGGCCTCGTCGTCATCGAGACGAGCGAGCGCATCCAGCCGAGCCTGCCCTCGCTGTGCGAGCGCACGAGCCGCCGCTACGGCGTAGCGCGCCTGACCCTCTTCGAGAACGCATGAGCGCCGCCCTTCCCGTCACCGCGATCTGCCCGGGCAGCTACGACCCGGTCACGAACGGTCACCTCGACATCATCACCCGGGCAGCCGCCAGCTTCGAGCGCGTCGTGGTTGGCGTCGTGCGCGAGCCCGGCCACAAGAAGATGATGTTCACGGTCGAGGAGCGGATGGCGTTCGTGCGCAACGCGCTCGGCCATCTCGACAACATCGAGGTCGACGTCTTCAGCGAGCTGGTCGTCGATTTCGCGCGCCGCTGGGGTGCCCGCACGATGGTCAAGGGCCTGCGCGTGATCGCCGATTTCGAGTGGGAGTTCCAGATGAACCACCTCAACCGGGTGCTGGCTCCGGAGATCGAGACGATGTATCTGATGTCCGCACCGCAGTTCACCTTCGTCTCGTCGAGCGGCATCAAGGAGATCGCCGCGTACGGTGGCGAGATCGATCAGCTCGTGCCGGCTGAGGTCGCTGCCAGGATCAAGCAGATCTTTCCCGTTGCACGCGGTGGCGCTCCCGTCTCGCCGGCCGAGTAGACTGTTCGCCAATGGATGTTCTCGTACTCATCGACAAGCTCGACGACCTCGTTCACAACGCGAAGGCCGTCCCGCTCACCGACCAGGTTCGCATCGACCGCGAGGAGATCTACGACATCCTCGATCAGATGCGCGCCACGATCCCCGAGGAGATCAAGCAGGCGCGCTGGATCGTCAAGGAGCGCCAGGAGATGCTGGCCGAGGCGAAGCGCGAGTGCGACCGCATCATCGGCGAGGCGCGCGAGCAGGCAGCCCGCGAGGCGTCGCAGACCGAGATCGTGAAGCTGGCCGAGCGCCAGGCCGCCGAGATCATCGAGGACGCGCGCCGGCAGGCCCGCGAGACGCGCCTCGAGATGGAGGACTGGGCCGACGGCATCCTCTCGACGCTCGAGGTCAATCTCGACAAGTTCCTCACCGCGGTCAAGCGCGGCCGCGAGCGGCTCCACGAGCGCTCGCAGGAATCGGTCGTGGCCGGCATTGGGCCGGTCGGCGACCAGGACGACTACTAGGCCGGTTCCGGCGGGATGACCGCCGGCAGCTCCAGGGTCTGGGCGGCGCTGCTCACCGTCTATCTCGTCTGGGGTTCGACCTACCTCGGGATCCGCATCGGGCTGCGGACGGTGCCCCCGTTCCTGCTCGGGGCGTCGCGCTTCATCATCGCGGGTGCCATTGTGCTGGCGATCGGCGTCGTCATTGCGCGCCGCGCCGGCCAGCGCGTCGGCTGGCGCTCCGCCTGGCGCGCCGCGGTGCTGCCGGGCTTCCTCTTCTTCGGGATGGGCAACGGCAGCGTCGCCTGGGCCGAGACGCGCCTCGACACGGGGGTCACCTCGCTCGTCGTCTGCGCCCTGCCGCTGTGGCTGGCGCTGTTCGACCGGCTGCTTTACGGCAGGCGCCTCTCGCGCGTGGCGGCGACGGGCATCGTGCTGGGCTTCGCAGGCGCCGCGGTGCTGGCGGGGCCGGGCGGCGGCCAGGTCGACGTGGTCGGCGTCCTCGGGCTGAGCGTCGGGTCGATCTGCTGGGCGCTTGGCTCGCTGCGCCTGCGCGAGGCGCCGGTGCAGACGAACGCGCTCGTCGGCAGCGGCACGCAGATGGTGCTCGGGGCGAGCTTCCTCGCCGCGTTCGGCCTGGCGAACGGCGAGCCGTGGTCGGTCGGCGCGCCCTCCTGGCAGTCGGTCGGCGGCATCGCGTATCTGATCGTGGTCGTGACCCTCGTCGGCTTCCTGCTCTACGTGTGGCTGCTGCGCAGCGCTCCGACGCCGCTCGTCTCGGCCTACGCCTTCGCCAACCCGGTGGTGGCGCTGCTGCTCGGCTGGGGCATCGAGCACGAGCAGCTCGGGCTGCAGACGCTCGGCGCTGCCACCCTGATCGTCGGCGCCGTCGCCCTGGTCATCGTCGATCAGGCGCGGCGAGCGCCCGCTGCTACCCTCGAGCGGTGACCACGTTCGATCTTCGCACGCTCCGGCTGCGCCCGAGCGACGAGCGCCGGATCGACCGTGAGGTCGACCTCCAGCCCCTCGCGCTGGGCGGCCAGGAGTACGTCCCAGAGCCGCAGACGGTGCCGACCGCTCTGACAGTTGCCCAGGCCGTTGGCGGCCGCCTCCTCACCCTGCGCTTCCAGACGCGCCTCTCCGGGCCCTGCATGCGCTGCCTCGCGCCCGCCGCGCTCGACCTGCGCATCCGCGCCACCGAGTACGACGACGAGGAGGCCGGCAAGCGCCCCGGCGAGGACACCTCCACGATCTACGTCGTCGACGACGTCCTCGAGCTGTCGCAGTGGGCGCACGACGAGGTGGCGCTCGCGCTGCCCGAGCAGATCCTCTGCAAGCCCGCCTGCGCGGGCCTCTGCCCGGACTGCGGCAAGGATCTGAACGTCGAGCCGCACACCCACGAGGACGTCACTGTCGACCCGCGCTGGGAGGCGCTCGCCGACATCCGCGACCTGCTCGCGTAGCTCCTGCTACAGTCCACATCCGCTATGGCCGTCCCTAAAAGAAAAACATCCAAGTCCCGCCGTGACAAGCGCCGCGCAACCCACGGCATCACGCTGACGGCCACTCACATCTGCTCGACTTGCAAGTCGCCGAAGCTTCCCCATCGCCTCTGTAAGGCGTGCGGGACGTATAACGGTCGCGAGGTCGAGCCGCTCCGCCTCCAGGCCCCCTGACAGGCCCGGGCAGCGACCTCCGCGTGAAGCAGTAGATTCCCCGCTGTGGCAAGGGGAATGGTTCGCGTCGCCGTCGACGCCATGGGAGGAGACCGGGGTCCGGCTGAGATCATCGCCGGCGCGCTCGAAGCGGCATCCGACCGCATCGCTCCCGTCATCTTCGGTCCTGCTGGTCTCGACACAAAGGGGCTCGAGCACGTCGTCGCGCCCGACGTGATCGAGATGCACGACAAGCCGGCCGAGGCCGTGCGTGCCAAGCCGAACTCCTCGATGGTGGCCGCGTGCCGCTCGGTCGGGGAGGGACGCTGCGACGCCGTCGTGTCAGCGGGCTCCACCGGGGCGATGCTCGCCGCCGGCTTCCGCGTGATCGGACGGCTGCCGGGCGTCATGCGCCCTGCGATCGCGGTGGTGCTGCCCGCGCTGCGTGGCCCCGCCGTGCTGATCGACTCCGGGGCGAACGCTGACGCGCGCCCCGAGCACCTCTTGCAGTTCGCCCTGATGGGCTCGATCTTCAGCGAGGAGGTGCTGGGCATCGTGCGCCCGGAGATCCGCCTGCTCTCGATCGGCGAGGAGTCCGAGAAGGGCAACCAGCTCACCCTGGAGGCGCACGCCCTGCTCGCCGGCAGCGACCTGCCGTTCCGCGGCAACGTCGAGAGCCGCGACCTGCTGCGCGACCCGGGCGACGTCATCGTCTGCGACGGCTTCACGGGCAACGTGGCGCTCAAGGCGATCGAGGGGACGATCCGGACGATGTTCGGCTCGCTCTCCGACGAGATCAAGAAGACGCCCTCCGGCAAGGTCGGTGGCCTGCTGATCCGGCCGGGCGCCCGGCGCCTGCGTGGCCGGCTCGACCCGGACAACCATGGCGGCGCCTACCTGCTTGGTCTCAAGGGCCTCGTCGTGATCGCCCATGGCAACTCGTCCCGCCGGGCCATCGCGAACGCCGTCAAGCTCGGCGCGCGCGGCGTCGAGAAAGACGTCGTCGGCCACCTCGCAGCGCGCCTCCCCGAGCGGACCCCCGCCGGCGGCGTGCGCGAGCCCTGAGCCTCCACCGACGCCGTCGCGTCACCTGTGCGGACGCGCTCCCGGGAGCGATGTATGATCCGCCGCGGTTTCCCAGCCCTAGTCCCAGTCGTCAGAGAGAGGTGTCATGGCAGCTTCGCGCGAGGAAATTCTTGGGCGTGTCAAGGAAGTCCTGGTCGAGCAGCTCGGTATCGAGGAGAGCGAGATCACGGACGACGCATCATTCGCCGATGATCTCGATGCCGATTCGCTCGACTTGGTCGAGTTGATCATGGAGCTCGAGGATCAGTTCGGGATCAAGATCTCGGACGAGGATGCTCAGAAGATCACGACCGTTGGTCAGGCCGTCGACTTCGTCTCCAAGGCCCAGTAGGAGCTATCCAGTGAGCGGAGAAGCGCTCCGCTCCCTGATCGCGAGCCTCCCTCCTGAGAGGCTCGACCAGGTACTGACTCACTCCTCGTGGGCAGTCGACCGCGCGTCTTCGTACGAGCGGCTCGAGTTCCTCGGGGACAGCGTGCTCGAGCTCGCCGTCGCACGCACGCTGTACGAGCGGTTCCCGGACTTCAGCGAGGGGCGGATGGCGAAGATCCGCTCCCACGTCGTCTCGCGCGCGAGTTGCGCCGCCGTAGCCCGAGAGCTCGGGCTCGACGAGCGCCTCGCGATGCGAGGCGTCGGGCTGGTCCCGCCCGAGGAGCTGGAGCGGCTCTCTCGCAACCGCAACGTCCTGGCGGCCGTCCTGGAGGCGGCGCTGGCGGCGATCTTCCTCGAGCAGGGCTTCGAGCCGATCTCGGCCGCCGTCGTCGATGCCTTCACGCCGCGCATCGACTACGCCCTGACGAACCAGGTGGACTACAAGACCGACCTGCAGGAGGTGCTGGCGCGGCTGCGCCTCCAGGTCAGCTACGTCGTCGTGGACACCTCGGGCCCTGCGCACGAGCGGCTCTTCACGTGCGCCGCCATGATCGGCGGGGAGCAGCTCGGCATCGGCACTGGCCCGTCCAAGAAGGACGCGGAGCAGCTCGCAGCGCAGCGGGCGCTGGAGCAGATCGAGCCCGATCTGCCGCCCGATCCGGCCGTCTAGGACGGTCACGCCGGTCCCCGTCCGTCAAGACGGGCATCCTTTCTCCTCCCTGTGCACCTGAAGGCCATCCGCATCCGTGGTTTCAAGTCGTTCCCCGACCCTGTCGAGGTGCGGCTGGAGCGCGGCGTGGCCGTGGTCGTCGGGCCAAACGGCTCGGGCAAGTCGAACATTGCCGACGCGCTGCGCTGGGCCGCCGGCACGCTCTCCCCGCACGAGCTGCGCGCCGAGAAGCCCGACGACGTGCTCTTCTCGGGCACGGCGACGCGCAAGGCGAGCGACCACTGCGAGGTCGAGCTGCTGCTGGACAACAGCGACGGCCAGCTCCCGGTGGACTTCGCCGAGGTGTCGATCATCCGGCGCCTGCATCGCGGTGGCGAGGGCCAGTACCTCGTCAACCACACGCCGGTGCGCCGGCTCGACCTGACGGAACTGCTCGCCGACGTCGGACTGGGCGGCCACATGGGGTCGATCATCGGCCAGGGCAAGGTCGAGGCGGTGCTCGCGAGCAAGCCCGCCGACCGGCGCGCGCTCGTCGAGGAGGCCGCGGGTCTCGGCAAGTTCAAGTCGCGCCGCCACCGCGCCGAGCTGAAGCTCGCGCGTGTCGGGCAGCAGGTCGAGCGCGCCCGCGACGTCGAGGCCGAGGTGACGAAGCGCCTGCGCCCGCTGGCGCTGCAGGCCACGGCTGCCGAGCGCGCCGAGAAGCTGCTGGTCGAGATCGCCGGCCTGAAGGCCCTGCTGGCGTCGCGTGACCTGGCCTCGGTGAAGGAGCGCCTCGGCGCGGCGGGCGAGCGGCGTGCCGCCGCAGCCCAGACGCGTGCCGGGGTCACCGGGCGCCTCGAGTCGCTG
>CANNRA010000096.1 GCA_947507735.1 Actinomycetota bacterium | reverse complement strand
GGCGCCACGCCGCCAGCAGGGCAACCGCAAGCGCGAGTCCGGTTGCCGTCCAGTCGACCCCGCCACCCGCGCGGACGAGCAGCGCGTCCCGCGAGCTGCCGAGCGCGCCGAGGTCACCTGCGAGCCAACCACCGCTGCCGGCGGCGGCGAGCACGGCGAGCATCCCGGCACGCGAGCGCGGGCTCCGGAAGTACGACCGACGCGGTGCCACGAGCACGAGCGCGAGACCGGCAGCAAGCGGTGCCAGCGAGACCGTCTCGGGGACGGCAAGCGCAGCCGCCACCGACAGCGCCGCGGCAAGGGTCAGTCCGCCACGAACGCAGATGCTGCGGGCTCCTGCCGCCGCCGCGATCGCAGCGGGCAGAGCGATGCCGGGAAGCGCCGCAACCGGCAGGGCGTCGACGAACGAGCCCGTGTCCAGTGCACCGGCCCGATCGGCGCTGGCAACCGCAATCCAGACGAGCGGGGCGGCGAGACCGAGCGCCCCGAGCGCGGTGCCCGAGACGGCGATCGGGCGCGCCACCGTCGCCAGCACCAGGACGATGCCGAGGCCGACCACGCCCTCCCAGGCGTCAAGCGAGGCGATCCACCCGCCCCACGCCAGCGCGACGAGCACCGCGGCGCCCGGGCGCAGCGCAAGCCGCGCCGACCACGCCGACTGCAACGCGAGACCACCGAGCGCGGCCAGCACGACACCGCGGGCCAGCGGATCGGCAACGCCGGTCGCCGGGATCGCCGCCACGACGCCGAGCACGAGCAGCGGAGGCAGGGCGGCCAGCCCACGCGCCAGCAGCACGAGCACCGCCACCACCAGGACGATCACGAGCGAGGCCTGCGGCGAGAACGCTGCGAGCACACCGAGCCCGGCCGCCGCAGCGAGGGCGGAAGCGGCGAACGGAAGCGTCCGCGCCGGCACCGGAGCTACTGGGACTCGAAGGCCGAGCGGCCGCGACGGCCGGGCAGCGGCAGGCGGCGCGGGGTGCGGATCCTCTCGGTGTCGCTCAGGACGACGCCAAGCAGCTCGAGCCCGACGCCAGCGAGCAGAGCGCGCAGGCGGGCGCCATCGGCGGGCGCGGTCTGACCGGGGCGCACGACGACGAGGGTGCCATCGACAAAGCGGGCCAGCTCGAGCGCATCGGCGCCGGCGGCGAGCGGCGGCGCGCCGATCACCACGACGTCGTAGTTCCCGGCGAGGCGATCGAGCAGGACGGCGGTGGCGGGCGTGCCCAGCACGTCAGCCTCGGCGCCGCTCACCCGCGAGCCGGAGAGGAGCACGTCGATCTCGCCGGAGACGACGGGGAAGGAGCGCACGGCACCTTCCAGCGAGGCCCCGTACAGCACCTCGACGAGGCCGGGCGAGCTCGAGCCGAGCGCGAGCGGCCCGACGAGCGACGGCTGGCGGACATCCGCCTCGACGAGCGCGACGCGGGCACCGGAGCGGGCGTAGGCCCCCGCGAGACCGGTGGCGACCGGCAACGCCGAGCCGGAGCTCCCGGCCGAGGTGACGAGGATCGTCTTCAACGGGCGGTGGCGGCCGAGCAGCTGCAGCGACGCGCGCAGCGCTCCCAGCGCCTCGATGTCGCCTTCCAGCGGGTGGGTCTTGCGGCCGGGCCGACCGATCTCGCCGAGCACCGGGACGCCGAAGGCCGCCGCGGCGTCCTCGCGGCCGCGGATCCGGGCGTCGAGCGCATCACGCAGGAAGCCGGCGAGCAGACCGAGCAGCACGGCGAGCGCCGCGCCGATGCCGATGTCGCGCCACGTGTTGGGCGAGACCTTGCCCGGCGTCGAGTGCGCCGGGTCGAAGACCGTGACGGTGGGCCCGCGTGTGACGCTGGTCGGGTTCGCGCTCGCCTCGGCAAACCGCTGCTTGACGAGCTGCGTGAACACGAGGCCCACCTCCTGCGCGATCTGCTGGGCGCGGGCGCGACTCGTATCGTCGGCACGGATCGTGACGACCGCCGACCCGGCGTCGGACACCACCGAGAGCTTGTCGAGAAGCTGCCCCGCCGTCAGATCGAGGCGCAGATCCTGGATCACGTTCTGCGCGACGACGTTGCTGCGGACGAGCTCGCGCAGCGTGCGCGAGAAGGTGGCGGGAGTCGCACCGGCACCGTCGGTAACGATCAGCTGCGTCTCGGCGCGGTAGGTGCCGGTGCGCGCCAGCGTGATGACCACCGCCACCGCGACGGCGACGGCCGTCACGAGCAGGATGATCAGCCAGCGGCGGCGCAGGACAGCCAGCAGCGCGCGCAGATCAGGCTCTGCCAGGGCGAGTCCGTGATCAGAGGGGGTGCTCACAGGAGTCACAGTACGCCCGCGAGGGCCAAACCCCTCTAGCGCCGGGCCGATCCCCATGCTGATCAGACCGCGGCCACCGGGCTGCGAGCGGCTCGTCCAGCTAGCTGCGGTCGCGCAGCGCCGGGAACAGCACGACGTCGCGGATCGAGTCGCGGCCGGTGAGCAGCATGGCGAGGCGGTCGATGCCAAGGCCGAGACCACCGGTGGGCGGCATGCCGTAGGTGAGGGCCTCGACGTAGTCGGGGTCGCCCTCCTCCGCCTCAGCGTCGCCGGCGGCGCGATCCTTGAGCTGGTCGGCGAAGCGCTCGGCCTGGTCGGCATGGTCGTTGATCTCGGAGTAGGCGTTGCCCAGCTCCATGCCGCCGACGTAGTACTCGAAGCGCTCGACGATGCCGGGGTCGTCGTCGGTGCGCCGGGCGAACGGCGACAGCTCGACGGGGTAGTCATGCAGGATCGTCGGCTGGATCAGGCCCGGCTCGACGTACACCGAGAGGGCGTGGTCGGCGAGCTTCGCCCAGGTCGGGTCCTTCGAGCAGTCGATGCCGCGCTCGGTGAGACGGCGGCGCAGCTCGGCCTCGTCGCGCGTCCAGAGGCCGTGCTCCTCCAGCGCGTCGGCGAACTTCAGCCGGCGCCAGGGGGCCTTGAGGTCGATCTCGCTGCCGCGGAACTGGACGACCGTCGTGCCGAGCACCTCGTGCGTGACGTCGGCGACGAGGTTCTCGATCAGCACCATCGTGTCGCGGTAGTCGGCGTAGGCCTCGTACCACTCGAGCATCGTGAACTCGGGGTTGTGCTTGAAGCTGACGCCCTCGTTACGGAAGTCCTTGCCGAGCTCGTACACCCGCTCGAGCCCGCCGACGATCAGCCGCTTGAGGTACAGCTCGGTGGCAATGCGGAGGTAGAAGTCGCGGGCGAGCTCGTTGTGATGGGTCGTGAACGGTCGGGCGAACGCGCCGCCGTAGCGGGGCTGCAGCACCGGCGTCTCGACCTCGAGGAAGCCACGGTCGTCGAGGTAGCGGCGGATCGCGCTGATCATGCGGCTGCGCGTGATGAAGTCGCCGCGCACGTCCTCGTTCATCAGCAGGTCGAGGTAGCGCTTGCGGTAGCGCGCCTCGACGTCGGTCATGCCGTGGAAGGTGTCCGGCAGCGACGTCGCGATCGGCGAGAGCAGCAGCGGACCCTCGTCGGCGAAGAGGCTTGGCTCGCCGCGGCGGGTCTTGCCGGGCACGCCCTCGACGCCGATGACGTCACCGAGCTTCACGTCGACAGCCTTCGCGACCTCCTTCTTGAGGAAGGCGATCTGGAGCCGGCCGGAGCGGTCGACGAGGTCGAGGAAGACGGCGCTGCCCATGTCCCGGCGGGCCATGACCCTGCCCGCCAGGCGGCGCCGCTCCTGCACTCCCCCCTCTGCTTCGAGGTACGCGCCGGCCTCGAGGTGCTCGACCTCGATCCGGACTCCCGCGATCTCGTCGCGGTCGGGGAAGCGCTTCGGCAGGCTCACGCGAGCTACGCGAGCTTGATCTCGAGGATCTTGAACTTCAGGGTTCCACGGGGCGCCGTGACATCGACGGTCTCGCCCTTCTTGTGGCCCATGATCGCCCGTCCAACCGGCGACTCGTTCGACAACTTGTGATCGGCCGGATTGGCCTCGGCCGAGCCGACGATGTGGTACTCGATCGTCTCGTTGGCCTCAACATCCTTCAGCCGGACCGTCGAGCCGATCGAGACGACGTCGGTCGTGATCTCGCTGTCCTCGACGACGCGAGCCTCCAACAGGCGCTCCTCGAGCGTGGCGATGCGGTGCTCGAGCATCGCCTGCTCGTTCTTCGCGTCGTCGTACTCGGCGTTCTCGGAGATGTCGCCGAACTCCCGCGCAATGCGGATGCGCTCCGCGATCTCACGGCGCTTCTCGGTCTGGAGATACTCGATCTCCGACCGGAGCTTCTCGTACCCCTCCCGCGTGAGGATGACTTCCTTCACAGCTCGGGCCTCCTGACGTGCCTGTTGAGAAATGCATTACCGACGACTGGGCCTCGTCGGAGCGGGCGCAGATTGTACTGACAACGGACAGGCCAGGCAACGGAGGCGGTAGGCACCGCCGCTAGACTCGACTTCCGTGGATGGACAGCAGCCAGGAATCGATCTTCGAGCCGCATGGAGCATCCGCGACGTGGAGGTACCGTCGCGCCTTGTCCTGGCCCCGATGGCAGGGGTGAGCGTACAGGCGTTCCGCCGCCAGGGCCGCCGCTTCGGTGCCGGCCTCGTCTGCTCCGAGATGGTCAGCTGCGCAGGCCTGCACCACCGCAACGACCGCACCCTCGACTACCTGCGGATCGCCACCGATGAGAAGCCGCTCGCCGTGCAGATCTTCGGCAGCGACCCGGCCCTGATGGCCGAGGCAGCTCGCATGGTCGCCTCCGCCGGCGCCGACATCGTCGACATGAACTTCGGCTGCCCGGTGCGCAAGGTCACCAAGACCGGCGCCGGCTGCTCGCTGCTCGACGACCCCGAGCTCGCCTGCCGGATCACCGACGCCGTCGCCTCGGCCGTGGACGTGCCCGTCACGGTCAAGATGCGCCGCGGCGTCGAGGACGGCTCGCGCACCGCGCTCTCGGTCGGCCCACGCCTCGTCCAGGCCGGAGCGGCCGCCCTCACGCTCCACCCCCGCTCGGCGAAGCAGATGTACACCGGCACCGCCGACCACTCGCTCACGGCAGAGCTCGTCGAGCTGGTCAACGTCCCGGTGATCGCCTCGGGCGACATCACCTCGCGAGCGCGGGCGCACGCCGTGCTGGCCACGACCGGCGCCGCCGCCGTGATGGTCGGCCGCGCCGCGCAGGGCAACCCCTGGGCGCTGCGCGCGATCCTCGAGGGTCCGGCCGCCGAGCCGTCGGCCGAGGAGGTCGCCGCCGAGCTCGTGCTGTTCATCCGCGAGACCGTGCAGGAGCTGGGCGCGCGCCGCGCCGGCGGCTTCCTGAAGAAGTTCTATGGCTGGTACCTGGGCCACGGCCGCTTCCCCCGGTCGTTCAAGAGCGAGCTGACCCAGATCGACGACCCCGAGGAGGTGGTGCGCCGCCTGTTCGCGGCAGCCCCCGGGGCGATCGAGCTGGTCGAGCGCCTCGAGGCGGAGCACCCGAGCGCCGAGGGTGTCCTGCTCAACCTGCCGATCTCGATCTACGGCGGCGGCTGATCTCCACCGCTGGCGAGCACCCGGCCGACCCCGGCCCTCGCGCCCGGGTGGTCATGGGCATCTCGCTGGCAGCGCTCGGGGCCGCTGCCTTCGCCGGCGTCAGCATCGGCGCGCTCGCGCCCGACCTGAAGGCCGCGTTCGGCTTCAGCCGCACGGAGATCGGCATGGTCTCGGCGCTCGTCACCCTGGGCGCATCGATCGCGTCGCGGCCGATGGGTCGCCTCACCGACCGGCTCGGGCCGTACCGCGTGCTGGTGGCATCGCTCGCGGCGATCGCGCTCGGCTCGCTGATCCAGGCTGCTGCGCCGGCCGGCTGGGTGCTGATGATCGGCACGCTCTTCCTCGGGTTCGCCTACGGCGGTATCGGCCCGCCGACGAACGTCGCGGTCGCCGGCCGGATGCAGGGCGGCATCGGCTTCTTCATGTCGGTGAAGCAGGCAGGCATGCCGATCGGCAGCTTCCTGGCAGGCCTCGTGCTGCCGTCCGTGGCCGGCTGGCTCTCGTGGCGCTGGGCGCTGGGCCTCACCGGCGTCGTCGCGGTCGCGATCGCGCTGGGGAGCAGGCCGCTGCGCCGCGTCGTCTCGATCGACGCGGGCGCGCGCCGCAGCGATGGCCGTCCCGCAGGCCGCAGCGAGGAGCCACCGCGCCGCACCTGGATCGCGCTCGGCGCCTTCGGCTTCCTGATGGCGGGCGGGCAGTGGTGCTTCCTCTCCTACCTCGTCCTCTACCTCCACGAGGGTCGCGGCTTTAGCCACGCCGCGGCCGGTGCCGTGCTGGCCGTCGGTACCGCCTGCAGCGTTGTCGGCCGTGTCGTCTGGGGCTGGCTGAGCGACCGTCCCGGCTGGCGCTCCCGCTCGCTGATCGTGGCCTCGGTGCTCGCGACGCTTGGCTGCGGCCTGCTGGCGGTGGGGATGCCGCAGCCGCTGATCTGGCCTGTGGCCGCACTCACCGGGGCCGCGCTGATCGGCTGGAACGGCGCCTTCCTCGGCGTCATCGCCGTCCGCGCACGGGCCGGCACGGTCGGACGCGCGTCGGGCACCGTGATGACCATCGTCTTCGCCGGTGCCGTCGCCGTGCCACCGCTGTTCGGCTACATCTCGCAGGCGGCGAACACCTGGGCGGTCCTGTGGGGCCTTGCAGGCGGCTGTGCGGCCCTGGCAGGCCTCACCCTGAAGGTCTTCCTGCCGCCCGACCCGCCGCCGCTGACAGCGCTCTAGGCGCGCAGGTCCCAGACGAGGCGCAGCCCGTCCAGGGTGAGGAACGGATCGACCTGGTCGATCGTCTTCGAGTGCGGCGCAACCAGGCCCGCCAGACCGCCAGTGGCGATCACCTGCGCCTCCACGCCGAGCTCCTCGCGGATGCGCTCGACGATGCCGTCGACCTGACCGGCGAAGCCGTAGACGAAGCCCGACTGGAGCCCGGTCGCCGTCGTCTTGCCGATCACGCTCGGCGGCGCGACGAAGTCGACCTTGAAGAGGCGGGCGGCGCGCGAGAACAACGCATCCATCGAGATCTCGATGCCAGGAGCAAGCACGCCGCCGATGTACTCGCCGGCTGGCGAGACAACGTCGAAGTTGGTGGAGGTGCCGAAGTCGACGACGATGCAGGGTGCCCCGTACTTCTCGCGGGCCGCGAGCGCGTTGACGATGCGGTCGGGGCCGACCTCGCGCGGGTCGTCGTAGCGGATGGCGATGCCGGTGCGGGTGCCCGGCCCGACGAGCAGGAGCGGCGCATCGACGTAGCGCTCGACGAAGTTCGTGTACTCGCGCACCAGCTGCGGCACGGTGGTCGAGACGACCACGCCGTCCAGCTCCTCCAGGTCGACGAAGCGGGCGAGCAGCGCGCTCAGCTCGTCGCCGGTGCGGTGGCGCTCGGTGGCAATCCGCCAGTGATCCTTCAACACCGCGCCGTCGTAGAGACCGATGACGGTCTGGGTGTTGCCGACATCGACGGCGAGCAGCATGCGGGAGCGGGGGTCCGGTGCGCCGGGGCTAGAGGTCGTCGTCGCCCGGGAAGGCTTCGCCGATCTTCTGGGCAAGCGCCTCGGCCGTCAGCTTCGGCTCGTCGCCGTCGCTGCGCAGCTCCTCCACCGTCACGTCGCCGGAGGTGTAGACCTCGGCGCGCGGGATGATCCGCGTCGGCCGGTTCTTGTCCCACACCCACACGTCCTCCATCTTCAGATGGAAGAACGGGTAGCTCGGCTGGGGCACGTACTGGAGGTCGAGCTTGTTGCAGAGGTACGTCGCATCCTGCGTCAGCACGCAGTAGCGGAAGAGGCCGAAAACGGCCGTGTACTCCCTTTTAAGACGAAGTTCGAGGTCTGCCTCGAACTCGTCGAGCTCATCGAGATGCGACATGGTCGCCCTATTCTACGCCCGCGAGCAGGTCTGCAACACGACCCTGTCCGGGAACGACCAGAGCGGGGTCGAGCTCGGCCAGGGGAGCGAGCACGAAACGCCGCTCTCGGAGCCGCGGATGCGGCACCTGGAGACCCGGCTCGTCCAGCTCGAGATCACCATGCACGAGCAGGTCGAGGTCGACGGTGCGGGGGCCGTAGCGCGGTGCCTCGTCGGCGCGGACGCGGCCGAGGCGGCGCTCGACATCGAGCAGCAGGGCGAGCAGGTCGAGCGGGTGGAGCGTCGTCTCGAGCGCAGCGGCGCCGTTCAGGAACGCCGGCTGATCGGCGTAGCCCCAGGGCTCGGTCTCGACGAGCGAGGAGACTGCGACCACCTCGACGCCGTCGGCCTCACCGAGCAGGCGGAGCGCCTCGCGGAGGGTCGCCTCGCGGTCGCCGAGGTTG
>CANNRA010000095.1 GCA_947507735.1 Actinomycetota bacterium | reverse complement strand
TCGTGGTCGTGGCTCAGGGCTTCGCGCCCGCGCGCCGCTCGGCCGGCGCCTCCGCCCGCTCTGCCGCCGACGCCGTCCACGCCGCCGTCCGCCGCCTCTCCTGCGTGCAGCTCGACTCGATCTCGACCGTCGAGCGCTCCCACCGCATCGTCCTCACCTCACGCGCCGGCCGCTACCCGCAGGGCACCGTCTCCCGCCTGCTCGGCGAGGGGCGCCTGTTCGAGTACTGGGCGCACGAGGCCTGCCTGCTCGCGATCGAGGACTTCCCGCTGCTGCGCCCGCGCATGGCGGAGCGGCGCGTCCACCACTGGTATGGCCCCTTCATCGACGAGCAGCCTGCCCTGGCCGCCGAGGTGCTGGCGGCGGTGCGCGAGCGGGGGCCGCTCGGCTCGAAGGACTTCGAAGGTGCCGGCTCGGGCGGCATGTGGAACTGGAAGCCGGCCAAGCGGATGCTCGACGCACTCTGGACGGCGGGCGAGCTGGCCGTGGCGGGACGCAGCGGCTTCCAGAAGCTCTACGACCTGACCGAGCGCGTGATCCCGGCGGCGGCGCTGGCGTTGCCGGTGCCCGGCGAGGAGGAGTGGCTGCGCACGCTCGCGCTGCGAGCGGTGGCCGGGCGCGGCGCCCTGACGGCGGTGGGCATCAAGGAGCACTGGCGGCTGGAGGGCGGCGCGAGGCGGCTGCAGCCACACCTCGACGCGCTCGTCGCAGCTGGCGCGCTGCTCCGGCTCGCGGTGGCGGACGGCGGCGCCCCGGTCTACGTCTCTGCCGACGCCGAGCTCGACCCGGACCCGCCCCGCGGCGCCCACCTGCTGTCGCCGTTCGACAACCTGCTCTGGGATCGCCCCTTCGCGGAGCGCGTCCTTGGCTTCGACCACCTGATCGAGGTCTACAAGCGCGAGCACGAGCGACGGTACGGCTACTACGTGCTGCCGCTGCTCTGGCGCGACCGCCTGGTCGGCCGCTGCGATCTCAAGGCCGAGCGCAACGACGCGCTGGGCGGCACGCTGCGCCTGAAGGCCTTCCATCCGGAGCGCGGCGTGCGCGCCTCGCAGGCCCTGGACACGGCGCTCGAGGGCGCACTGCAGGCGCTCGCCTCGCGGCTCGGGCTGGCTAGGATCGAACGATGAGTAACTCCTGGGATCCGATCGACACGTTGCACCGCGGCTTCGACCGCGTGGTCGCCATCTACCTGGTGGACACGCCCGACGGCCCGGCGCTCGTCGACACCGGCCCCACCTCGACGCTGCCGGCGGTCGAGGCTGCCCTCGCCGCGCGCGGCCTTGCACTGGGAGATCTCCGGCACCTCCTCCTGACCCACATTCACCTCGACCACGCGGGCGCCTCGGGCACCATCGTGCGCCGCCACCCGCACATCCAGGTGCACGTCAGCGAGATCGGCGCGCCGCACGTCGTCGACCCGAGCCGGCTGGAGAAGTCGGCGCGGATGCTCTACCTCGACGAGTTCGACACGCTGTGGGGCGAGCTGGCGCCGGTGCCGCAGGAGAACGTGCACGCGCTCGGGTCGGAGGTGCTGGGGCTGGAGTGCTTCAGCGCGATCGGCCACGCCAAGCACCACGTCGCCTTCTTCGGCCCGGACGGCACGCTCTACTGCGGCGACTCGGCCGGGGTGCGGATCGAGCCGGCGCGCCACATCGTGGCCGCCTCGCCGCCGCCGGACATCGATGTCGAGGGCTGGCACCGCACGATCGACGAGCTGGAGCGCCGCTCGCCCGACCGCCTCTGCATCACCCACTTCGGCGTCAAGACCGACCCGGCCGACCACCTGCGCCGGCTGCGCGAGCGGCTCGATCTCTTCGCCGAGCGCATCGGCAGCGGCATGGGTCTCGACGAGTTCGTGGCGCTCGACCGCGCCGAGCTGGCCGCCCAGGGCTCCGACGACGCCGACCTCTACGAGCGGGCCGGTTCGCTGGTGCAGAGCCACGCGGGCCTGTCGCGCTACTGGACGAAGCGCCGCGAGCGCGAGGCCAACGCCTGATGCCCCGCGGCCCCGTTCCCGCCGAGGTCAGCGCCTTCCTGGCCGAGCCGAACCTCGCGATCATCGCGACGCTGCGCCCGGACGGCGCGCCGCACACCGCCACCACCTGGTTCGCCTGGGACGGCGAGCGCATCCTGCTGAGCATGGACGAGTCGCGGCTGCGGCTGCGCTTCATCCGCAACGACCCGCGGGTGTCGCTGACGATTCCCGACAGCGGCTTCAAGGTGCCGCAGGCCGCGCATCGCATGGTCAGCGTCAACGGCCGCGTCGTCGAGCTGCGGGACGATCCCGAACTCGCCGACTTCGACGTGCTGGCCCTGCGCTACACCGGCCAGCCGTACCCGAACCGCGAGGCGCTCCGGGTGACAGCGATCGTCGAGATCGACAGCTGGTACGGCTGGGAGCACGCCTCCCACTGGCCGCCCCGCTCGGGCGACTAGCTCTCCCGCCGCAGGCAGCGGCCGCCGTCACCCGGCCGGCCTCGCGAGAGTTAGCGTGAAGTGGGCAATCGAGCGCAGCTTTCGCGCAGCCGCCCTGGAGCAACCGCCCCGGCTCTGGCGCAGCCGCCCGAGAGGAACGGCCCCGGCTCTGAGCTAGCTGGATCTCAGCTGGGCGTCTCGCGACGCACGAAGCGGGCGCCGCTCGACTGGGCGAGCGCCTTCACGACCACCTCGTCGATGTTCACGTGCGGGGGCCGCGTCACGGTGAAGGCGATGATGTCGGCGATGTCCTCGGGTGTCAGTGGATCGATGCCCTCGTAGACCGACTTGGCCTTCGCCTCGTCACCGCGGAAGCGCACGACCGAGAACTCGGACTCGACGGCGCCGGCATCGACGGTGGTGATGCGGATCGGGCGGCCCAGCAGATCCTCGCGCAGCGCGTACGAGAGGCCACGTACCGCGAACTTCGACGCGATGTAGGTGGCGCCGTTGGGGTAGGCGACGCGGCCGGCCACCGAGCCGATGAACACGAGGTGCCCGTTGTCGCGGATGTGCGGCAGGCAGAGCCGCGTCAGCCGCATCACCGACAGCACGTTCGTCTGGATGACGAGCTGCTCGTCCTCCTCCGACGAGTTCGCGAACGAGTCGCGGCCCAGCGCAAGACCCGCGTTGTTGAAGAGGATGTCGAGGCCGCCCAGCTCGGCCACCGCCTGCTCGACAAAGCTCTCGCAGCTCGCGCGATCGAGCACGTCCAGCGGCAGGCGCACGAAGGCATCGCCCTCTGGCAGCCGCTCGGCGCGGCGCGCCCCCACCGCCACCCGGGCACCGAGCGCGGCGAAAGCCTGGGCCGTCGCCAGCCCGATCCCCGAGGAGGCACCCGTCACGATCGCGGTCTTTCCGACAAGGCTCAACATGGCTCGCAGCCTAGCGCGGAAACCGGTCCGCCCAACTTGGCGAACACATCCTCGAACGGCTCACCCCCGCTCTCAGCATCCGCTTATCCGGCAGCCCCGCTGCCATGACTACACTCTTCCCCCAAGCCATGGCGAACGCAGACACCGCACCCACGTCCAACGGCGCCTCGGGCTCCAGCGAGCTGTCGCGCTCGTGGAAGCGCCTCGGCCGCATCGCGACCTTCGTCGCGATCCTGACCTCGCCGGTCGCCTTCACCTTCTTCCACTACCAGAGCCACTGGTCCGCCGGCTGGTCGGTGCTGGCCACCGTGCTGGCCATCATCGCGTTCCGCGGCCTGATCGACCTGGTCACGCGCCGCTTCATCCCCTGGCCGAGCCTGTTCGGCGCGGCAGGCCCGGAGCTACGCGCCGACGACCTGCTCAACCGGCGGCGCTCCTGGTTCTGGGCCCGTCGCTTCCGGCTGATCATCTTCGTCCTGGCGATCATCACGCTCGTCTACCTGGTGCGCGGCTTCGCGCACGGCTTCGATCAGGCGTCGTGGACGGGGGTCTTCACCGGCTTCCTGCACGCGCTCGGGAACCTGTTCTCCAGCAAGGCGCTCTGGACGCAGGTGATGTTCGTCTTCTTCCTCTTCTTCGCCAACATCCTGCTCTTCATGGGCCCGATGATGATGATGGGCATCTCCCAGATCAAGGGCTTCGAGCCCGGGGATGCCGACTGGGGCGTCCGCCTCGACGACGTGCGCGGCCAGAAGGAGGCCAAGGAGGAGATCCGGCGCATCGTCGAGCTGTGGCAGTCCGGCGAGCAGTTCGAGGCGGCCGGCGGCAAGCGCGAGCGCGGCATCCTCTTCTTCGGCGCGCCCGGCACCGGCAAGACCATGCTCGCCAAGGCGATCGCCACGGGCTTCAACAGCCCCTTCATCACGATCCCCGGCTCCGGCTTCGCCCAGACGTTCATCGGCGTGGACGCGCTGATCGTGCGCTACCTGGCCTTCAAGGCCAAGCGGCTCGCCCGCAAGTGGGGCGGCCAGTGCATCGTCTTCATCGACGAGATCGACGCCGTCGGCATGCGCCGCCAGAGCCTCGGCGGCCAGCGCAGCGGCGCGCCCGACATCGCATCGATCCACGATCTCTGCTTCTTCGGTAACAACGGTTCGCTGACGTTGAGCGGCGATCTCGTGCTGGAGACGGCGGCCTGGCGCGACCGACTGTTCGAGCAGCGGGCCCCAGAGCGACGCTCGCCCTACCCGGCCTTCTTCACCCGGCTCGGCGGCACGGTCAACCAGGCGTTCCCGGGCATGATGGGGGGGCAGGGCCAGCTCGCGCTCAACCAGCTGCTCGTGGTGATGGACGGCATCGACAACCCGCCCTTCTGGAGCCGCTTCTGGACGAACCGGGTCAACAACATCCTCGACGCGTCGTTCATCGTGCCGCGCAAGGTCGGCACGCTGCGTCTGCGCATGAAGCCGCCGAAGCCGCGCCAGGATCAGATCTACTTCATCGGCGCCACCAACGTGCCGCTCGAGATGCTCGACCCGGCACTGCGCCGCCCGGGCCGCATGGGCCGCCACATCTGGTTCCGCACGCCGACCACCGAGGACCGCAAGGACATCTTCGACCTCTACCTGAAGAAGGTCGCGCACGAGCCGGAGCTGGACACCGAGGAGCGCCGCGACGAGCTGGCCCGCGTCACGAGCGGCTACTCGCCGGCGATGATCGAGCAGGTCTGCTCGATGGCACTGACCTACGCCCAGCACGAGGGGCGTGCCAACTTCGGCTGGGCCGACCTGCTGGAGGCGATGACGACGATCGAGTCGGGCACCGCGATCGGCCAGGAGTACGTCCCGGACGAGAAGCGCGCCGTCGCGATCCACGAGGCAGGCCACGCCGTCGCCGCGCACGTCTACATGCAGGGCGTCGAGTCGACCCGTCTCTCGATCAAGCGCCGTGGCTCCTCCGGAGGCCATCACTCGGCCCGCGAGAAGGAAGAGCGCTTCGCGCACTGGCGCCATGAGGAGTTCGGCAAGCTGATCTGGGTGCTGGGCGCAATGGCCGCCGAGCGCGTCTTCTACGGCGAGACGACCACCGGCGTCGGCGGCGACGTGCAGAGCGCGACCACCACAGCAGCCTGGATGGTCGGCGCGAGCGCGATGGCGCCCGAGCCCGCCGAGCTGCCCGGCTGGTGGGCCGACGAGGGCGCCCGCGAGGCCGAGGAAGAGAAGATCATGAAGCGCTTCGAGCGCATCGGCAACCAGATCATGAACCGCACCGGCGGCGGCCCGCTGACGGCAGACCCGATCAGCGGCGTGCTCGGCGACCCGAACAAGCGTCGGATGGCGGCCCAGCTGCTCGGCCAGGCCTACATGGCAGCGCACCTGCTGGTGCATGCCAACAAGGACGCCGTCGAGCGCGTCGCCGAGGCTGTGATGGAGAAGGGCGAGATCTACGGCAACGAGCTGATCGCCCTGCTCGACGCGCAGAACCTGGAAATCCCGACCGTCGACCTGACAAAGGACGAGACGTGGCCGAAGCTCTAGATCCGCTGCCCGTCGTCGCCGAGCCGCCCCTCGTGCAGCCACCGCCCACGCTGCTCCGCCAGGAGAAGGCCTACCCCGAGCGCTTCCGCGCAGCCGTCTTCGCGATGGGCCTGCTGCTGGGCGTCGCGATCGCCGGCTTCGTGATCCTGGCGATCCACCACGACAAGCAGCCGCGCCCGTTCGTCCAGGGCGCCGCCCCCGGCAGCAAGGCGTTCGCCTCGGTCGGGCCCAAGGGCGGCTGGCATCCGGTGTGTGACGTCGAGTTCGGCTGCGACCGGCCGCACCAGATCGCCGCCTACGTTGCGCCGAAGTACCGCCTGCCGAGCGGCACCGACGCCGTCGCGATCACGTCCGGCCCGCCCGTCGTCTCGGCGGCCGACGGCAGCGCGGTTGACGTGCCGGTCATCGTCGAGCGCAACGAGCGCGGCTCCCGCGTCGTCTACACCGGACAGGCCCAGAGCAACACGGTGCAGTACAACATGTGCGGCTTCGGCACGGCCTGCGCCCTCGGCGGCACGCCGACCATCGAGCGCGGCGACCTGCTGCGCCGCGAGACGCTCGAGCTGGCGCTGCTCACCTTCAAGTACGACACGACGGTGGACACGGTGCTCACCTTCTTCCCGAAGCCGGCGAAGGCCACCGACCCGGCCTACGCCTTCTTCTACCACCGGACCGATTACGTGAAGGAGCTCGCCCGCCCGCTTGCCGAAACGCTCGGCGGCCAGGTCGTGCTCAGGCCAGGGCGGCTGACGAAGAAGCAGATCGCGACGATCGCCGACATCACCAGCCCGCGCGTCTTCAAGTACGAGTATCGGCAGAGCCAGCAGGGGTTCGAGATCCTCTGGCTCACCCCCGCCGCGTACTAGGCGCCTAGCCCGCGCGCTCTCGCTCGTCCTGCGAGCCGAAGGCCAGGAGCAGCGGCCAGGCCAGGATGACGAGCGCGGCGCCCACGACGAGCACCTCCTCGCCGGTCATCAGGACGGCGGCCCAGTGCTGGTCGGCGAGGGCTGAGAGGCCGAACAGGCGCTCGTCCTGACGGGCATAGACGCCATAGCGCACGCCGCCCGACAGCAGGATCGGATGGACGATCAGGTGCACCGAAAGCAGCACCGTGAGCGCGAGGAGCGAGCGCCCCTTGCGCTGCAGCGTCGAGCGGCGGGCGGGGTCGACGAGCTGGTACCAGAGCAGGCCGCCGGCCATGGCGAAGGACAGATGCTCCAGGTCGTGGAGCCACTGCTGCTCGAGCGCCGCCTCGTACGCGCCCGCAACATGCCAGGCAGCGATCGCGGCGATGAACCAGACGAGCGCGACCCACCACTGCGTGAGGAAGTGAAAGACAGCGCGGACGGGGCGGCTGTGGGCGAGCGGCCTGAGCAGCGGCGCCGGGATGAAGAAGGCGCCGATCGGCCCGCGCAGACCGAGCATGACGAGCGCCGGCGAGAGGTCGAGCAGCAGCTGGTGCTGGCCCATGTGCGCGAGCAGCAGGTACTCCTCGCCGATCGCGTCGAGCGGTGAGACCAGGGCACCCAGGGCGAGCAGGATCCCCGCGGTGAAGAGCACCGCGTTGCCCCAGGTGGCGTGGTCGGCACGGCCGCGGCGGCGGAGCTTCAGCCAGGCCTGCGCGTACAGCGCGAGGGCGAGCAGCGACACGACGATCGGGCCCGTCTCGAAGCGCCAGGCACCGGGGATCCCGTCGATCGGAACCCGGTCGCCGTGGGCGAAGGCGGAGGCTGGCACGGCAAGGGCCGCGAGCGCGGCGACCGTCAATGAGGTGAGGCGACGCATGCTCTTCGTCACAATGATGCTGCATGTCAGGACGCCAGGCCGCACAAGCGCTCCGCCTCGACCCCCGGGTCGCGGTCGCGGTCGCCCTCGGCGGGGCGCTGGGTGCGCTCGCCCGGCACGGCCTGACCGTGGCGTGGCCTGCCGACGGGTGCTCGTGGCCGTGGGCGACCTTCGCCGCGAACCTGATCGGAACGGCGATCCTGGGGCTGCTGCTGGCCTCCGTGGCGCACCTGCCGCCGCGGGCAACGCTGCTGCGCCCGTTCCTCGCCGCGGGCTTCTGCGGGGCGCTCACGACCTTCTCCACGCTGCAGGTCGAGCTGATCCGCCTCGGGCAGCACGGGCACGCCGGTCTGGCCGCGGCGTACCTCGCCGCCTCGCTGGGCGGCGGACTGCTGCTCGCCGCGACCGGCTGGCACGCCCTGACCCCGGTGCGCCGCAGGGTGACCGACACGTGATCTGGCTCGGCATCGCCCTACTGGGCGCGACCGGCGCCCTCGCCCGCGTGCTCTGCGACGGCTGGGTGCGGGCGCTCACCGGCCACCCGGAGCTGCCGCTCGGCACGCTCGCGGTCAACGTGACCGGGTCGTTCGCGCTGGGCCTCCTGACCGGCGCCTCGGTCACCGGCGACGCGATCCTGCTGGCGGGCACCGGCTTCCT
>CANNRA010000094.1 GCA_947507735.1 Actinomycetota bacterium | reverse complement strand
GGCGTCTCCAGCGCCTCACGCCCACCGTCGTCGAGCCCGGCCCCGCCGCCGCTCCCGCCGCGCGTCGAGCTGCCCTTCGCCGCGCCCTCCGGGATCGCGAAGCCAATCCCCAGCTCGGTGACGAAGCGGCTGCGCTTGCCCGCCCAGCTCAGCAGCAGCACCCGCTTGGCGCGCGTGATGCCGACGTAGAGCAGCCGCCGCTCCTCGTCGATCTGCTCGTCCTCCTTGGCCTGGCGCACCGGCAGGTCGCCCTCCTCCAGCCGCGGCAGCGCCACCGTGTCGAACTCGAGGCCCTTGGAGCGGTGGTAGGTGAGCAGCTGCACGCCGCGGCCGCCGCCATCCGAGCGGAAGCGCCCTTCCAGGTCGGCCAGGAACTCGCCGACCGTGGCCGAGCCGTCCGGGTCGAACACCTCGGCGAGCCGCACGAGGCGGGCAAGGTCGGACTGGCGCGTCTCCTCCTGCTCGCCGAGACCCTCGCCGGGCTCCGCCAGCAGCCCCTCGGCGGCAGCGGCGGCACGCACGACCTCGGCGACCCCGGGCCGCGAGCCGTCGCGCAACATGCGCAGCAGGCGCTTGGCGGCAGGCCGCTCCAGGAAGGCGCCGCCGCGCACCTGGTAGGGGACGCCGGCCTCGGCCAACGCCTCCTCGTAGTCCTCCGAGCGGGCGTTGGTGCGGTAGAGGATCGCCATCTCCTCGAACGGCACGCCGGTCTCACCGACGGCGCGCAGCTGCCCGACCACGAAGGCGATCTCGGCGGCGCGCTCGACGAAGGCACGCACGAGCGGCTCCGGCCCGTCGGCCTTGACGGCACGCAGCCGCTTGTCGGAGCCGCCCAGCATCGGCGCGAGCCGGTTCGCCAGCGCGAGCACCTGCGGCGTCGAGCGGTGGTTCTCCTCCAGCTTGACGACGACAGCCCGCGGGAAGCGCCGCGGCATCGCCAGCAGGTGGTCGGCCGAGGCACCGGTGAAGGCGTAGATCGCCTGGTGATCGTCGCCGACGACGCAGAGGTCATCGCGGCCGCCCAGCCAGTGGTCGAGCAGCGTCTGCTGCAGCTCGTTGACGTCCTGGTACTCGTCCACGGTGAAGGCGCGGTAGCGCTCGCGGAAGCGCTCCGCCGCCGTCTCGTCGGTCTCGAACATGCGCACGGTCAGCGCCAGCATGTCGTCGAAGTCGACGAGGCCCTGCTCGCGCTTGACCTGCTCGAAGCGGCCGTAGACGCGCGCCATCAGGTCGGCGGGGATCGGCGGCTTGCGGTCGCCGAGCGCGCCCTCGTACTCCTCGGGCGTGATGCGGCGAGCCTTTGCCCACTCGATCTCGCTGGCGAGGTCCATGGCAGGGCGGTAGCGGTAGGCCTTGTGCAGCGTCTTGGCGATGTCACGCAGGATCGGCACCTTGGAGGTGAGGATGCGCGAGGGGGCCTGGTCGGAGAGGCCGCGCAGCTGGGCGAGCGCCGCCGCGTGGAAGGTGCGCGCCACGACGCCGTGCGCGCCGAGCGCCGCCAGGCGGTGCTTCAGCTCGCCGGCGGCCTTCTCGGTGAAGGTGACGGCGAGGATCTCCTGCGGCCGGAACGCCTCGGTCGCGACCTGCATCGCGATGCGCCGCGTCACCGTGGTCGTCTTGCCGGAGCCCGCGCCGGCAAGAATGCAGACCGGGCCGCGCACGGCCTCGGCCGCTCGGCGCTGCTCGGGGTTCAAGCCCTTGAGGATGGTCTCCGCTTCCACCGTCCTACGCTACGCGGAGCGGGTGACGGCGTGACGTCTGCGTTGGCCCTGACTGCTGTGCCAGTTGCGGGCCGAAATCGTGAAGACGCAGCCTCAGTCCCAGTGCGCCACGAGCATCAGACCGTCAGGCGAACTGCAGCGCATCGCCGAAGCACAGCGCGGACACGGCCCGCAGTTTTCGAGCTTGCCGAGCTCCTCGGCCGTCAGCTCGGGCCTGAACACGCGCGGCCCCCAGGCCACGAGGGCATCCCCGTGGCAGCAGGGGCAGCGCCCGTCGTGATCGTCGATCTCCGGAGCACCACGGCGATCAACGACGACATCGACGATCTCCGCACAGGTTGAGCACGTTGCGGTCGTGACAGTGACCTCGCGCCCGGAGTCGGTTCCGCCACATGCCTCAGCCGCGTAGGAGCAGCGGCTGCAGGTGAACGTGAAGGCCTCGCCCATGCCGCCGGCTCAGCTCAGCGTCGCGTGCGAGCCCGTGTCCTCGGGCTGCGGCACGGCAAGACCGGGGTCGGCGGGCGGGAGGGGCGCTGTGGGAGCGGCGGCGGCCGGGGTGCTGCCCAGCGCCTGGTGCACGCCCGAGTCGGCGAGGCGCTTCGGCTCGCGCATCATCCCGCCGAGCTTCGCGACGAGCTCCAGCGTGTCGCCCTCGGCAACCATCCGCTCGAGCAGCGCGATCTGCTCGTCCAGCCAGTCCGGATCGACGCCGCGGCGGGTCAGCTGGCTGATCTTCGGGTGCGTGGTCGAGGAGATCCGCTCGTCGGTGGAGACGAGCTCCTCGTGCAGCTTCTCGCCGGCCCGGACGCCGGTGAACTCGATCTTGATGTCCTTGTCCGGCTCCTTGCCCGACAGCGTGATCATGTTGCGCGCCAGGTCGACGATCTTCACCGGCTCGCCCATGTCCAGCACGTAGACCTCGCCGCGGCCGCCCAGGGCGCCGGCCTGCACGACGAGCGACACGGCCTCGGGAATCGTCATGAAGAAGCGCGTCATCTCGGGGTGGGTCACCGTCACCGGCCCGCCGCGCGCAATCTGCTTGCGGAAGATCGGGATGACCGAGCCGGACGAGCCGAGCACGTTGCCGAAGCGCACCGCAACGAAGCGCGTCTTGACGTCGGGGCTGTGGCCGAGCGTCTCGATGATCCACTCGCAGAGCGCCTTCGACTGGCCCATCACGGTCTTCGGTGCGACGGCCTTGTCGGTTGAGATCAGCACGAACACCTCGACGCCCGCGTCGGCGGCGACCTGCGCGAGCGTGCGCGTGGCCAGCGAGTTGTTGCGCACCGCCTCCAGCGGGTTCGACTCCATCAGCGGCACGTGCTTGTAGGCGGCGGCATGGAAGACGACGTCGGGCTTGTAGCGCTCGAAGACGCGCTTCATCTTCGCGCCGTTCTTGACGTCGCCGATCACCGGCACGACCGGCGGGAAGCCGCGGTCGTCGACGAGCTCGCGCTCGATCTCGAAGAGTGGCGTCTCCGCGTGGTCGACGATGACGATGCGCTTGCAGCCGACGCGCGCGATCTGGCGGCACAGCTCGGAGCCGATCGAGCCGCCTGCGCCCGTGATCAGCACGGTCTTGTCGCGGCAGTAGGTGGCGACCTCCTTGAGATCGACCTCGATCTGCTCGCGGCCGAGCACGTCCTCGACCTGAACGGGGCGGATCTGCCCGGTCAGGTTGACGTCGCCCATGATCAGCTCGGAGAGGCCGGGCAGCGTGCGCACCGGGATCCGCTCGCGCTGGGCCATCGCCACGATGCGCGCGCGCAGAGCACCCGGCGCCGACGGGATGGCGATCAGCAGCTCGTCCGGCTTGTTGTCGTGCAGGATGCGCGGCAGCTCGTCGGTCGTGCCGAGCACGCGGACGCCCTCCAGGCGCATGTTGCGCTTCTTCGGGTCGTCGTCGATCAGGCCGATCGGCGTGTAGCCCGGCTGGCGCTGCAGCTCGCGGATCACCAGCTGCGCCGCGTTCCCGGCGCCCACGACGAGCACCTCTCGGCCACGCTGCACCAGGCCGAGCGGGTTCGGCCGCTCGATCAGCGTGCGCGCCAGCATCCGCGCCCCGCCGATCACGGCCAGCGTGATGAGAAAGTCGAGGACCGCGATCGAGCGCGGCAGCCGCAGCTGGCCGACCGGCTGCGCGAAGTAGACGATCACGTCGGCGAGCACGCAGGCCGCCAGCACGCCGATCGTGGTGCGCCACACATCGCGCGAGGAGAAGTAGCGCCACCAGCGGTTCGAGAAGCCGAACAGCACGAACACCGCCACCTTGACCGGCACGACGATCCAGATCGTCCGGTCGAAGAGGGTCTGGTAGAAGACCGGCAAGCCGTGGTCGAAGCGCAGCTGGAAGGCCAGCGCCCACGCGGCCGCGACAAGACCCGCATCGACCCCGAGCTGCCAGATGCGATGGTGCGGCAGAGGGATGCGAATGCGGCTCATGGGGCTAGCGCGCTGCCTGGAGGACGGCGTCGGCGACGCGCTGCTGCGTCGCGCCGTCGATGCCGGCCCACAGCGGCAGCGAGAAGTTGTCGGCGGCGACGGCCTCGGTCACGGGCAGGTCGCCGGCCTTGTAGCCGAACTGCCGCATCGCCGGCTGCAGGTGCAGCGGCGTCGTGTAGTAGGTGGCAGTCGCGATGCCCTGCTCGCCGAGGGCTGCACGGATCGCGTCGCGCTCGGGAGAGCGGCAGACGAAGAGGTGGTAGACGTGACCCGGCTCGTCCTCCGGCACGGTCAGGACGTCGCCGAGCCCGAGCTGGCGATAGACCTCGGCGCCGGCACGGCGTGCGGTGTTGTAGCCCGGCAGCTCCTTGAGCAGCACGCGCAGCATCGCGGCCTGCACCTCGTCGAGGCGCGAGTTGTAGCCGACGAGCTCGAAGTCGACCTTGTCGCGCGAGCCGTGGAAGCGCAGCATCCGCACGCGCTCGGCCAGCGCCGGGTCGTTGACGGCAACGAGACCGCCGTCACCGAGGCAGAAGAGGTTCTTCGTGGGGAAGAAGCTGAAGGTCGAGGCAACACCGGTGCGCGCGATGTCGGGCGACCCGAATGCCTGCGCGGAGTCCTCGATCAGCGGCAGGCCGAGCGCGGCGAGCGCGGCGAGCGGCGCGGGGCGGCCGAAGAGATGCACCGGCATGATCGCCTTCGTCTTCGGCGTGATGCGGCGGGCCACGTCCTCGACGTTGAGGTTCATGGTGGCGGCATCGATGTCGGCGAACACGGGGGTCGCGCCGACGCGCGCGATCGCCTCGGCCGTCGCGTAGAAGGTGAAGGCCGGGCAGATCACCTCGTCGCCCGGGCCGATGCCCATGCCGTCCAGCACCAGGACGAGCGCATCGGTGCCGTTGGCGACGCCGATCGCGTCCTGCACGCCGAGGAAGGAGATGCACTCCTGCTCGAACGCCTTCACGTTGGGACCCAGGATGAAGACGCCGCTCTCGAGGACTTCCTCGAAGCGCTTCTTCAGTTCCGGGATGAGCGGCGCGTACTGCGCCTTGACGTCGACGAGCGGAATCTTGGCCACGAAGCCCGATTCTACCGCGTGCGCTTCTTCCACCACCGGAGCACGACCCAGGCGGCCGCCGCGACGATGCCGAGCGCCAGGAGAATCTCGACGTAACGGAAGGCGTCGTTGAAGCGCGTGTAGCTCGCGCCGACCCCCCAGCCGATCCCGGCGAAGACGATGCACCACAGGGTGGAGCCGATGAACGTGAGCAGGGTGTAGCGGCCGAGCGGCTGCCGCAGCGCGCCCGCGGGCAGCGAGACGAAGGAGCGCACGAGCGGTGTCAGGCGGCCGATCAGCACCGCCCAGTCACCGCGCCGGGCGAACCAGGCATCGGCCTTGGCGAGCTGCTCCGGCCCCAGATGGAAGAGCCTGCCGTGCCGCTCGAGCAGCGGCCGGCCACCCCAGGCGCCGATGCCCCAGCCGCCGATCGAACCGGCCGTGTACCCGAGCGTGCCCGCCGCCACCATCACGACGAAGCCCCAGAAGTGCGAGTGGATGCGGTCACCGAAGAGGGTGACGTGCTGGCCCGAGAACGCGGCGGCGGCGAGCGCGCCCGCATAGACCATCACCGCCTCGCTGAACGCCGGGAAGACGGCGTCGATCAGCATCAGCAGGAAGACGGCGTAGACGCCGTGATTGCCGATGAAGCTGGTCACCGAGTGGCTGAGCGAGGCTACGAGCATCCGTGCATCCTACGCCCGGCGCACGACAAGAGTCGCTGTCCGCGTGACCGTGCCGACGTCATTGGTCGCCGTGACGCTCACCGTGTAGCGGCCCGGCGGTACCGCGGTGCCGTTGACGTCCTTGCCATCCCAGGTGATGGCCTGCTGGCCCGGTGCAGGCGACGTGGCCGGCAGCGTCGCCGCAGGCACGCCGAGCGGCGAGAGGATCGTCGTGACGATCCTGGCGGCGCGCGTGGTGTCGAAGGCGGCGAGCGGCTGCGGCGTGCCCGGGTTGGTGCGCAGGACGCCGGCGGCCTTCAGCCGGGCGAGCGTGCGATTGAGCGTGAAGGTGCGCTCCATCGAGGACGGGCGGCTCTGGTCGTCGGTAGCGGTCACCGTCCAGCGATACGTGCCCTCGCTGTCGGGAGCGCCCTGGGTGAGCCCGTTCCAGATGAGAGAGTAGCGCTGCGCAACCCGCGCGCCCTGGTCGGTCAGGCGCACCACGCCGTCGGGGCCGGTCAGCGTGGCAGTCACCTGCGCGGTCGAGATGGTCTTGTACGACAGCCGGATCGTGTCGGCGACGCGGTCGCCGTCGGGCGAGAGGACGGGCTGGAGCGGCGCGACGTAGACGCCCCGGTAGACGAGCAGCAGCGCATCGGTGATCGGCAACTCGCCCCTGGCCGGCTGCGAGAGCAGCGTCCCGTCGAACGCCATCCCGGCCTGCGGGCCAGAGGCGAGCCCCGCAGCGAGCACGCAGCCCTGGCGCACCATCGCCTGCGCCAGCTCGAAGCTCGTCATGCCGACCGAGGTGCCGAGGCGGCCGCCGTCCACGGCGACGAGCACGAGCGATCCATCGGCACGCTGGCCAACGGCGCTGCGCGGGCCACGGGCGAGCAGGTCGGCGCTCGGGAAGATGTCCTGCGGCCGGAAATCGGCGACGCCGCCGCGCACGAGCAGCGGCCCGCCGCCGATGCCGTCGACGACCTGCGACCAGTCGGGCTTGAGAATGAGGCGCAGCTTCACCGGCTGGCCCGGCTTCGCCTCGGCCGTCAGGTTCGCCGCCGACGAGCCGCGCGCAACGAGCACGACGCCGTCCGGCGGGATGACGCTCCCGCCCCCGTTCGTGACCGTCGCGATGGTGCCGGTCAGCTCGCTGCCGGGCGGCGTCCGTGGCACGCCCTGCAACACGACCTCGACGGTGCCCGACGCCGAGGGCGTGGTGGGCCCCCACGCAGGCGTGAACACGGAGAGCTGGTTGCCGGTCGGGGCGCGGTTGACGAGCGAGAGGGCACGGCGCGGCCCGGAGGCCTGCCAGGTGCCGAGCAGCTGCACCTGGTCGGCACGCAGGTCGCCGGCCGCGTCAATGCCGATGCTGACGCGGGTCGCCAGCGGCGTGTGCAGCAGCGAGCCTGCGCGCAGCACGATCCCGACGGGACGCCCGTCCGCGACCGCGAAGTCGCCTGCCACGCCGACCGTCGTGGCCGTGGGCGAGAGGCGCCGCTGGATCGAGGTCAGCGTCTCGGTGCCGGGGATCAGGTCGTTCGAGAGCGCGGGCTCCAGGGCGAGCAGCCCGCCCGGCCGCGGCGCAACGATCACGTTGAGCGCGACGGGACCGTGGGCCGTGAGGGTCACCTGGCGCTCGAAGGTGACGCCGGGGAGCAGCTGCACGGGCGCGCCGGGCAGGGCCGGGGCCGCTGCGATCGCAGCGCCTGTCAGCACGATCCCGCCGAGGGCGAGCACAGCGCCTGCAACGGCGGCAAGAGGTCGGCGGGACGCCACGCTGCGAGGGTACCGGAGGGCCTCGCAGCAGCCGTTGCCGGTACCGTGGAGGCGTGCGCCACGCCCTGTTCCTCGCTCTCACGATCCTCGCTGCCTGCGCCCTGGCGCTGCCGCTCGCCGCCGTCGCCGCAAGCCCGGGCACGACGGTTGCCACGACCAGCACGCCGGGGTTGCTCGACGAGCCGCTGCCCAACCCGCCGAGCAACCCGGTGCGTCGCGTCGCCTTCGACGCCGCCGTGGCGATCGCCACGTCTGGCGACAGCGTCTTCGTCGATCCCAGCCAGGCGCGCATCTTCAGCCGCATCCAGGCCGATCAGATTCGCGGCAAGATCATCCGCGTCGGCGGCTCGCCGCTCTACATCGTCGTGCTGCCCGGCAATGCGGTCACGAGCGACGGCATCGAGCAGCTCAAGGAGCTGACGCTGCGGCTCGGCTACAGCAACAAGGCAACGATCGGCGTCGTCACGGGCGGGAAGCTGCGCGGCGCGAGCACCGCGATCCCCTACTCCGACGCGCAGCTGTTCGCCGAGCAGGCGATCGCCGCCAACGACGGCGAGCCGCTCGAGGTGACCATCTCCGACTGGATCGACCGCGTCGCCGCCGAGGAGGGCCGCAGCGACTCCGGCGGCACCGGCGGCGTCATCACGGGCGTCGTCAGCACCATCGTGGTCTTCGGCGGCGGCGGCTTCCTGCTGCTGCGCCGGCGCCGGCGCTGGCGCGAGCTGATCGGCGTGCGCCCGCTCGTCGAGGCCGACCTGGAGGCGCTCGCCCGCGAGCTGCTCACCGTCCCGGAACCCGAGGCGACGTCTGTCCGCGACCCGCTGGAGCGCGCAGGCCGCACCTACAAGAGGGCCCGCGGCGTCGAGCATCTGCCCCAGGTCGCCCG
>CANNRA010000093.1 GCA_947507735.1 Actinomycetota bacterium | reverse complement strand
GCCATCGCGGGCGCCCGCGTCGGTGCGGTCGCCGCCGCTGCCGTTCCGCAGCAGCTCCCCGAGCTGCCGGGCCTGCGCCTCGCCCGCGCGCGTCAGGCCGACGCCGGCCTCCGGGACGCCGTTCAGCACGCCGCGGTAGCTGGCCTCGCTCTCGCCGTGGCGGGCGAGGATCAGCGCGGGTGTCATGCGGAGGGGGAGAGGCGGTGGCGGCGAGCGGTGCGGCGCGTCAGCGCGACGCGTCGGTGAACTCGCGGAACTCGCCCGAGATCAGGTAGCCCGTCTGCTCGCCGATGTCGACGGCGTGATCGCCGATGCGCTCGAGGCAGCGTGACACGAACAGCATGCGCAGGCCCCACTCGCGCAGGTTGATGTCGTTGGCCAGCTCCATCACGTCGTCGTGGGCGCGGCGGTTCGCGCGGTCGATCAGGTCGTCCAGGTCGCCCAGCGACTCGGCCCCGGCCATGTCGCGCGCGCTGAACGAGTCGAGCGCCACGCGCGTCATCTGCTCGGCGCGCTCGCCCATCTCCTCCAGGCCCTCGACCATGCGGCGCTCCGGCTGCAGGTCGCGCGTCAGCTTGACGTACTTGGCGATGGTGACGCAGTAGTCGCCCATCCGCTCCAGGTGCAGGTTGATCTTGAGCACGGCAAGCACCAGGCGCAGGTCGCTGGCGACCGGGGTCTGGCGGGCGAGCAGCGTCTGCACGCCGGTCTCGATGCGGGTGCACAGCTTGTCGATCTCGTCGTCGAAGGCGATGACGTCGTCGGCGAGCTCGATGTCACGGTTGCGCAGCGCGCCCATCGCGCCCTTGAGCGCGCGCAGGACGTACTGGCCTTCCTCCTGGAGGTCGGCTTCGAGCCGTGCGAGGTCTTCCTGGAAGGTGGTTCTCATCCGAAGCGTCCGGTGACGTAGTCCTCTGTGCGCTTGTCCGCAGGGCGGGTGAAGATCGTCGTGGTCTCGTCGTATTCGACGAGCACGCCCGCCCGCCTTCCCTCGCTGACATCAAGGCTGAAGAACGCCGTCATGTCGGCCACGCGGGCCGCCTGCTGCATGTTGTGCGTCACGATCGCGATCGTGTAGTCCTGCTTCAGCTCGTGGATCAGATCCTCGATGCGCGTCGTCGAGATCGGGTCGAGCGCCGAGGCGGGCTCGTCCATCAGGATCACATCGGGCTCGATCGCGATGGCGCGGGCGATGCAGAGGCGCTGCTGCTGGCCGCCGGAGAGGGCCAGGCCGCTGCTCTTCAGCCGGTCCTTCACCTCGTCCCAGAGCGCTGCCTTGCGCAGGGCCTGCTCGACGCGGTCGTCGAGGTTGTCCTTCTTGCCGAGAATCTTGAGGCCCCAGGCGATGTTGTCGTAGATCGACTTGGGGAAGGGGTTCGGCTTCTGGAAGACCATGCCGATGTGGCGGCGCACCTGCACCGGGTCGACGGTCGGGCCGTAGAGGTCCTGGCCGTGGTAGAGCACCTGGCCGGTGACGCGGGCGATCGGGACGAGGTCGTTCATCCGGTTGAGGCAGCGGATGAAGGTGCTCTTGCCGCAGCCCGACGGGCCGATGAAGGCGGTCACGTGGTTCTTGTAGATCGGCACGGTGATCTCGCTGATCGCGAGCGTGCTGCCGTAGTGCAGCGACAGCTTCTGCACGTCGAAGACGATGTCGCGCGTGCTCGAGCCTGGGCGCGTCCGCTCCGAGATCTGGATCGGCTTCAGGTCGGAGCGGGGAGTGCTGGGCGTGTCATCCACAGGTGTCGGCCTCGTCGTCTGTTCAATGGTCATCGCCGGACGAGCATAGATTGCGCATCGCGACCGTAACAGTCGCCCCGGGGCGTTGTAACCACCTGGAAACCATAGTGCTACATCTCGGCCACCCGGCAGCGGGCGTTGCGTTGCGAGGATGCACGAGATGGCTGCCGACTCCACATTGATCGTCCTCGACTCCTCCCAGCGCAAGCGCTCCGATCGCCTCGGTGAGCGGGGCTTCCTTTACGTGACGCTCGCGGCGACGCTGGTCGCTGTCGGCGTGCTCGTCGCGATTGCCGTGAAGGTCTTCGACCTCGCCGCCCCTGCGATCAGCAAGTTCGGGGTCGGCTTCCTGTGGAGCCAGGACTGGAACGCGGTGACGAATCGCTTCGGCGCCCTCGACTTCATCTACGGCACGGCCGTCAGCTCGCTCGTCGCGCTCGCCATCGCCGCCCCGATCTCGATCGCCATCGCCCTCTTCCTCACCGAGCTCGCGCCCAAGTGGCTGCGCACGCCGGTCGGGGCCCTCGTCGAGGTGCTCTCGGGCATCCCGTCGGTCGTGATCGGGCTCTGGGGCATCCTCGTGCTCGGGCCGATCGTCGAGAGCCAGGTCGAGCCGTTCCTCAACTCCTTCCTCGGCTGGATCCCGCTGTTCAGCGGCCGCTACTCCCCGGTCGGGCTGCTGCCGGCGATCCTCGTGCTGACGATCATGATCACCCCGATCGTCTCGTCGATCAGCCGCGAGCTCCTCTCGCGCGTGCCCAAGGAGCAGATCGAGGGCGCCCTCGCCATCGGCGCCACGCGCTGGGAGATGATCCGCGGCGTCATGCTGCCGTACGTCGGGCCCGGCATCATCGCCGCCCTGATCCTCGGCGTTGGCCGCGCGGTCGGCGAGGCGATCGCCGTCACGCAGGTGATCGGCACCACAGCCGGCATCCGCTCCTCGCTGTTCGGCCCCGCCGACACGCTCGCCTCGCGCATCGCCAGCCAGTACCAGGGCGCGGTCAGCAACCTGCAGGTGTCGTCGCTGGCCTACCTCGCGGCGATCCTGCTCGTGCTCTCGCTGCTGTTCAACCTGGGCGCCCAGCTGATCGTGCGCCGCGTCGAGCGGAGCCGCGGATGAGCACCCTGCCGACGTCTGCCAACGGCCCCGACGTTCCGCCGATCTTCCATGTCGACAGGCGGCTGAAGCGCCGCAAGATCGTCAACAGGCTGATGGAGGGCGTCTCCACGCTCGCCGCGCTGCTCGCCGTCGCCGTCCTCGTCCTGCTCGTCGGCAGCGTCGTCGTGCGCGGCGCCAGCGCCTTCAACGGCGCCTTCTTCACGCAGGTTGCCTCGGGTGACTTCCTCAATCCGGCGGGCGGCGGCATCGCGCATGCCATCGTCGGCTCGGCCGTGATCGTCCTGCTCGCGACGCTGATCGCGGTGCCGGTCGGCGTGCTGGTGGCGATCTACACCAGCGAGTTCGCCCGACCGCAGGTGGCCGGCATCGTCCGCCTGTGCCTTGACGTGCTCAACGGCATCCCGTCGATCGTCATCGGCATCTTCATCTTCGGCCTGCTCGTCGTCGGCCGCGGCCAGGCTGCCTGGATCGCCTCGGTCGCCCTCTCGGTGATCATGCTGCCGCTGATCGCGCGCTCGACGCAGGAGGTGCTGACGCTCGTCCCGCTGACGCTGCGCGAGGCCGCGCTCGGCGTGGGTGTGGCGAAGTGGCGGATGGTGATCGGCATCGTCATCCCCGCGTCACTGGGCGGCATCATGACCGGCGTGTCGCTGGCCATCGCGCGCGTCGCCGGCGAGACGGCACCGATCCTCTTCACCTCGTCGATCGCCGTCAACCAGATCTCGACCGATGTGTCGCACGCGCTGCAGACGATCCCGGTGCTGATCTTCACCTACTCGGAGTCGCCCGAGCCGGCCGACCACGCGAAGGCCTGGGGCGGAGCGATCCTGCTGATCGGCTTCGTCCTGTTCACGAGCGTGCTCTCGCGGATGCTGATGAGCCGGATGAAGCGTCGGCTCGAAGGCGGCGCCCGCGGCGAGCTGCTCGGTCGCGTCACCGGCCTGCTCGGGCTGTTCCGCCGCCCCAGCGCCTGAGCGCGTTCACCACTCCGTCACCCTGTCTTCACAGGACGGATGACCACGCGCTGCTGTCGCGCAGCCACTCTGAATGCAATGAGCTTCGACCTCGAGAACAGAGAAGGAGTACGCATGAAGAAGAGAAGTTTCGTCCTCGGGGCCGCAATCGCTGCCCTCGGCGCTCTCGCCCTGTCGGCAACCGCCGGTGCGGCCACCACGCGCAAGGCTGATGACAGCCTGCTCGGCGGCGGCTCGTCGTTCGTGTCGCCGTTGGTCTCGCAGTGGATCAACGACTACGGCACCAAGGCCGGCGTCAACATCACGTACGGCCCGATCGGCTCCGGCGCCGGCATCGCTGCCGTCACCGCCCGCACCGTCGACTTCGGCGCCTCCGATGCCCCGCTGACGGCCGACCAGGCCACGGCGTGCAACGGCTGCGTCCAGATCCCGTGGGCGCTCTCGGCCACGTCTATCGCCTACAACATCCCGGGCGTCAAGAACAACCTCAAGATCACCGGTGACCTCGTCGCCAAGATCTACCTCGGCACGATCACCAAGTGGAACGACGCGGCCATCACCGCCCTCAACCCGGGCGTCACGCTGCCGGATCTCGACATCACGCCGGTCTACCGCTCCGACGGGTCGGGCACGTCGTACAACTTCACCGACTACCTCTCGAAGGTCAGCACCGACTTCGCCTCGGCAATCGGCAAGACGACGCAGCCGCCCTTCAAGGTCGGCGTCGGCGCCCGCGGCTCGGCCGGCGTCTCCGGCATCGTCGCCAAGACGTCCGGCTCGCTGACGTACGTCGATGTCGCCTTCGCGCTGAAGAACAAGCTCTTCTTCTTCGCGGTCAAGAACCAGGCCGGCAAGTACACGCTGCCGGGCATCAAGCAGATCGTCGCTGCCGCCTCGACCGTGACGAGCGTCCCGGCCGACAACGCGCTGTCGATCGTTGATCCGCCCAAGACGAACGTCGACGCCTACCCGATCGGCACGTTCACGTGGATCATTACGCCGAAGTCCTCGAAGAAGGCTGTCACGCTCAAGAAGTTCATCCTCTACGCGATCAGCCCCTTCGGCCAGAAGCTTGGCCTGCCGCTGGTCTTCGCTCCGCTGCCGAAGGTCGTCGCGGTCGCCGCGAGCAAGACCGTCGCGCAGATCACGCAGGGCTAGTCCCCGCGCGACAAGGACGTGGTGGAGGGGCGGCCTACGGGCCGCCCCTCTGCGTTCTGCGGCTCAGTCGGGGAAGGTGCAGCGGATGCGCAGGCCGTTGCCCGGAGAGCTCTTCGCATCGACCTCGCCGCCTGCCGAGGTGACCACGTGCTTGACGATCGCCAGGCCGAGGCCGGTGCCGCGGGTCGCGCGGGCGCGGTCGGCCCGGTAGAAGCGCTCGAAGAGGCGGGCGAGGTCGGCCTCGGAGACGCCGCTGCCGTCGTCGGAGGCCTCGAGCACCGTGGCGCCGTCGCGGCGCTGGATCGACAGCGTGAAGGTCGAGCCCTCGCCGGCGTAGCGAATCGCATTCGTGGCCAGGTTCTCGGCGATCACCTTCAGCATGCGGTTGCGCATCGGCACGGCGAGGCCGGCAAGGCCCTCGGCGCGCAGCGTCAGGCCGGCGCGGGCGGCGCTCTCGGACAGCGAGGCGACCGCTTCCTCGAAGACGGGCAGCGCCTCGGTTGAGCCGAGCGCAACGACCTGGCGGCCGGTCTCCAGCTCGCTCAGGAACAGCACGTCGTCGATCAGCTCGCTGACGTTCTCCACCTCGCGGCGGGCCTGGTCGATGAGGTCGGTGACATCGGTGCCGGGCAGGTCGGCAGAGTCGAGCAGCACCATCAGCCGCGCGAGCGGCGTGCGCAGCTCGTGCGACACCGCGGCGGTGAAGCCGGCGCGCAGCTCCTCGTAGGCAGCGAGGTCGCCGGGCTGGCCGAAGTAGAGGAGCGTCTCGCGATGGCCGTCCACGTCGAGCGTTACGGCCAGCGGCGGCGACTGCTGCGCGCGGCGCGACAGCGAGCGCGGCAGCGGCTGGCCCTCGGTCAGGCCCTCGATCGACTCGCGGGCGCGCCGGCTGGCGGCGATGACGCGGTCGCCGGCGTCGAGCACGACGACGATCTCGCGGCTCTCCTCGACCAGGACGCGGCCACGCTCCGAGTCGAGGCGCAGCTCCTCCGCGCGCGTGAGATTGGTGTCTTCCCCGTCGTTCACCGGATCGTCACTACTCCTTCACATGGCCGCCACGCAGATCGCGTGTGTGCTGAGGCGCGGCAGACTATCGTAGGCCGCGATGTCAAAGGTGCTGATCATTGAAGACGATGAGGTGATCGCGCAGGGGATGGCTCGCCACCTCTCCGCCGCGGGGTTCGACCCCGTGTGCGTGAACCGCGGCGACCTCGGCCTGCAGCGGCTGCGTTTCGAGAATCCCGACGTCTGCGTGCTCGACCTGATGATTCCGGGCATCGACGGCTGGCGCGTGCTCGAGACGGCGCGCTCCGAGGGCCTCGGCACGCCGATCATCGTCGTCAGCGCGCGCGGCACCGAGCACGATCGCGTGCACGCGCTCGAGATCGGCGCCGACGACTACCTGGTGAAGCCCTTCTCGATGAAGGAGCTGGTGGCGCGCGTGAAGGCTGCGTCGCGCCGCGGCGTCCGCGCCGAGAGCGAGGATCGCGGCGAGCGCATCGAGATCGAGGAGCTCGTGATCGACCCGCGCGAGGTGCAGGCCTTCATCGACGGCGTCGATGCCGGCCTCACGCCGACCGAGTTCAAGGTGCTCTACCAGCTCGCGCTCGACCGCGGCCGCGTCGTGACGCGCGAGGAGCTGCTGCAGAAGATCTGGGGCCGTCGGCAGATGTATCGTGACCGCACGGTGGACGTCTGCGTGAAGCGGCTGAGAGACAAGATCGATCGTCGCTCGTCGACGCACTCGTTCATCCAGACGCGCTTCGGCGTCGGCTACAAGCTCGAGGCACAGGCCAAGTAGTGGCAGGCCCGCTGCGGGGCGCCCTCGCGGCGGCGGTGACGCCCCTGCGCGCTGCGGGCAGCCGGCTGGACGAGGACGCCTTCGCCCCGTACGCCCGCTTCCTGGCGGACGGCGGCATCGACGGCGTGCTCGCGCTCGGCACCACGGGCGAGGGGATCCTGCTGCGGCCGGACGAGCGCCGTCGCGCCCTGGAGCTGCTGCTCGCCGGCGTCGAGGGCCGCGTCCCGGTGATCGCCCACTGCGGCGCCCAGACGACGGCCGAGACGGTCGTGCTGGCCGAGCACGCCGCTGTCGCCGGCGCAGCCGCCGTTGCCGTGATCGCGCCGCCGTACTACCTGCTGGACGAGCGCGAGCAGCTCGCGCACCTCGCCGCCGCCGCTGCCGCATGCGCGCCGCTCCCCTTCTACGCCTACGAGTTCGCGGCGCGCAGCGGCTACGCCGTCACGCCCGCCACGGTCGCGCGCCTGCGCGACCTCGCACCCAACCTGGTTGGCATCAAGGTCTCCGACTCGCCGGCCTCCGCCGTCGCCGCCTACCTCCAGGAGGGGCTCGACGTCTTCGCCGGCTCCGAGGTGCTGCTGCCGGAGCTGCCGGGCTGTGCCGGCACCGTCTCGGGGCTCGGTGCCGTCTTCCCGGAGGTCGTTGCTGCGGTGGTGGCCCGGCCCACGCCGGAGGTGCTGGCCCAGGCGGCGGCCCTGCGCGGTCTCGTCTCCGGCCGTTTCGTCGCCACGGCCAAGGCGGCGCTCGGCTTGCGCGGCCTGCCGGTGCGCCCCGACACCCGCCCGCCGGTGCGCCCGCTCGACGACGCCGAGCTCGCCCTGCTGCGGGCCGCGCTCGCACGGCTGGGCTACTAAGTGGACGGGCGCGTGCGCAGCGGGCAGAATCGGAGGCCCATGCGCGCCCTGCAGACATCTCTCCTTTCACGCGGTGGCCGTTCGCGGCTCGTCGCAGGCAGCGCTGTCATCGCGTTTGCCGCACTCGCGCTGGCCGGCTGCGGCGGCGTCGGGGGCACGAAGCCGTACACCCAGGCGGCGACGCGGGCGTGTCTGAAGGAGACCGGCGTGAAGCTCGTCCCGGTGGACACCGCTGTCGATTTCGTCGGTTCCAGCGCGCTCGGCGGCGCGCTCGCCGCGAAGCTCGCGCTGAACAGCGTCACCATCTCCTTCGGCCGCAACGCGGCGGAGGGCAGCCTCATCCAGCAGGCGTACGCGAAGTACGGCAGCAACGACGTGCCGATCGACCAGGTGCTCGAGCTTCGACGGAACGCCGTCCTCTTGTGGGCCGGTGCGCCCAGCAAGCAGGATGCGGCTGTCGTGCGCAGCTGCCTGAAGAGCTGACCGCGGCTTCGCCGCACGAACACGCATAGGGGAGAGCAGCATGGCAGGGGACACGGCAGGTGCAGGGGGCTCCGGCGTGACGCCGAGCAAGGACGAGTTCCGTCAGGCCGCCGAGCTGCGCGCCGCCCTCCGCTTCTACGCCCGGCGCAGCGAGGAGATCGCGCGCTCTCACGGCGTCACGCCGCGCCAGTACCACCTGCTGCTGATGATCAAGGGCGCCCCCGACGGCTCCGAGCGCTCGACCGTCACCGAGATCGCCGACCGGCTCCAGCTGACGCAGTCCAGCGTCACCGAACTCGTCACGCGCGCGCAGGAGGCGGGGCTCATCCAGCGCGTCCACTCGGAGCGCGACGGCCGCGTCGTCCACCTGCATCTCACCCCGGTTGCCGAGGAGAAGCTCGCCGCGGTGGTGGTGGAGCACGGGCCCGACCGGCGCCGGCTCCTGGAGATCCTCTCGACGCTCAGCGGTGGGGCGGGCGCCGGCCGCTAGCCGCGCCCGCCCCACCGGGG